>NZ_PSWD01000065.1:0-1000 GCF_002931705.1 Rathayibacter sp. AY1C5 | reverse complement strand
GGTGCGGAGGGGCGTGGGGTGGGCTCCGGGAAGGGCGGTGAGGAGCGGAGCCGCACGCCGCTCCGGTTCGCCCGCCGCGCCGCGTCGGAGTGCCCACCGCGCCGCTCAAGACCGCCGGACGCCCGTCAGGGCGAGGCCCGCGGCGGCCGCCGCGACGGCGAGCGCAGCCGTGCCGACGCCGTACCCCAGGCCGGCCCGGCGAGCGTCGCGACCGGCACGACGCCCAACGGGGGCAGTGCGGCGCCGATCGCGGCGCGGGCAGCCGTGCCGACGGCTCCGCCCGCCGCGACGAGGAGGATCGCGGAGGGGCGCAGGTGGAGGGGTCGCGTCACTCCGCGAGGTCCCAGGGCGCCGGGCGCGACGGGTCGCGGTCGGCGCGCGGGACGACGAGCACGGGGCGGTGCTGGCGGTGCGCGAGGTGGGCGGCGACGCTCCCGCTGAGGAACTCGGCGATGCTCGCGAGCACGCCCGCGTCGCGGGTGCCGACCACGATCATCCGCGCGTCGACCTCCTCGGCGACCTCGGCGAGCGTCAGGGCGGGCTCGCCCCGCGCCGCGCGCAGCGACCACTGCACGGTGCTGCCGTCCAGCTCGTGCTCGACCGTCTCGCGGAGCCCGGGCGGGAGGGACGGGCCCTCGCCGCGGTCGGCCGCGGCGCCGACGAAGCCGAGCGGGATGCCGCCGGTCATCGGATCGACGTACTCGCCGACGAGGTACGGATCGGCCGAGACCGACACGAGCAGCAGGGCGGCTCCGGCGTCGGCGGCGACGCGGGCGGCGGTGCGCAGGACCTCGGGTCGCTGGCCGTCGACGATGCCGACGAGGACGGGCCCGGTGGGGGTGGGTGCGGTCATGAGGAGCTCCTTCCCGGTTGCGCCCCATCCTGGCACCGCACGGGCGCGAGCGGTCGGAGCATCCGTGCCGGATCCGTCGTGATCGTTCCGTCATGCGCGGGCCTCGGGCTAGAGTGGCTCGTCGCCGGATCCCCACCGGCCCCCGAC
>NZ_PSWD01000064.1:0-1283 GCF_002931705.1 Rathayibacter sp. AY1C5 | reverse complement strand
GTCTGGGCCAGCCGCGGCTGACGCCCCTCCGCCACGACGCCCCCCGGTCCGGGGACCAGGGGGCGTCGTGGCGGAGGGGCGTCAGCCGCGGCTGGCCCAGACCGCGCGGCGGCTGTCGTACTCGACGAGGTTGCCGTCGTCCTGCATGACGAGCTTGTAGGGGCCGACCGACGCGGCGGGCGGGACGACCGACCATCCGCTCGTCGTCTCGGTGCCCACGGCGATCTGCCCGCTGGTGTCGAGGGCGAAGAAGCCGCCTGCGCGGGTGGTCTTCGACGCCCAGATCGGGCCGTTCTTGCCGTAGACGACGAAGTTGCCGTCCGCCTGCATCACCGCTCGGTAGACGCCGTTCGCGGAGCGGAGGAAGCTGCCCGCCTCGAGCGAGTTCGCCGCGTAGAGGGTGGTCGAGGGGAAGGCGGCCTGGCTGGTCCAGATCACGTCGTCGGACGGGTTCACGATGATCAGCGAGCCGGCGTTGTTGATGCCCAGGCGGAGGTCCTTGCCGCGCGTGCCCGAGAACCACTTGACGGAGCCGTCGGAGCCGTAGATGACGGCGTTGCCGTCCTTCTGCATGGTGATGCGGTTGCCGGAGCCGCCGGTGCCGGTGCCCCAGACGGCGCCCTGGGGGCCGTAGCCGACGAAGTTGCCGTCGTTCTGCATGACGGCGCTGAAGCGGCCGTCGGCGGAGGTGAGCTGGTGGACGGGGCGGAGGGTCTGCTCCGTGAACAGCGTGTCGGTCACCGGCTCGGCGATGACGCGGCGGACGCTGCTCGCCCAGGCGGGCGAGCCGTTCTCGCGGTAGACGACGAGGTTGCCGTCGGGCTGCATGATCACCGAGGCGCCCGCTTCGTTGATCGTGTTCGTGCTCCACACGGGGCCGCCCTTGGCGGAGTAGACGACCATGTTGCCGTCGGTCTGCATGACCAGGTGGTCGCCGCGGCCCTGGGTGTTCGTCGCGAAGGTGGGGCGGCCCTGCGGGTCGTAGACCACCGCGTTGCCGTCGGTCTGCATCCGGAACGAGTAGCCGTTCGTGCCCGAGACGATCCGCTGTCCGGCGGCCAGCTCCTCGCCGCCGACGAGGGCGTTGTAGTAGCTGACGGCCGCGCGGGCGGTCTGCTGGGCGGCCTCGGGCGACTCGCTCGCGGGAGCGAGGCCGGTCGGCGCCTCCTCGGAGGAGGACAGGGGCTTCTGCGGGTTCTCCGCGGCGAGGGCCGGGGTCGCGCCGAAGAGCAGGGCACCGGTCGCGACGAGCGCGATCAGCCCGGAGGCGAGGGGGCGGGGGG
>NZ_PSWD01000063.1:0-1318 GCF_002931705.1 Rathayibacter sp. AY1C5 | reverse complement strand
CGACGCGATGAAGTCCTTCGTCAGCGGGGCGCTGGTGCGGACGTTCGCCTCGATCACGAGGACGGTCGGGTCGATGTGCTGAACGGTCCCGGTTCCGGTGGTGATACTCACGATGGTTTCTCCTCAATCGGTGTGCGACCATGAAGGTGACGAGTCCCGTGGTTCTAAGCCAACTACGGGGCTTTTGTCGTCTTCCTGATCGTTTTTCTTTGCCTCTCCGGCGAGTGAAAACCAATTGAGTGGAGTCGGCGGAGTGACGGCTCTCTTGGGCGAAATAAGGGAGCTTGCGACCGCGTCCGAGAGAGACGGCACGCAGCCGGCGGAGCGAGATAGGTTGAAACCGCGGAGAGGTGAAGAAAACGGGTAATCCGGCCGCGTAGCGGCTCCCGCCGGCGGTGCTCCGTCACCGCTGCGCGAGTGCAGCTCGCGCCCCCGGAACGGGGAAGACCGGGGAGCGTGAGGGGTCGCCCCTCACGGGCCGGCCCGGAAGGCCGGCCCGCGCCGCGCGGCTACCGGTCGGCGGGCTCGGAGCAGTTGGCGCAGTCGCACGGCCCGCTGGGGTTCTCCGCCCGCTCGACGGCCGCGATCTGCGCGGCCTGCTCCGCCGGGGAGAGCGCCTGCCACCCCTCATCCGCGCGCCGGTTCGACTCGATGCGTGCCGCACGCTCGTCCAGCGTCTCCGGGGTCGGGGTGAGGAAAGCGGCCAGTGCCGCGCCGGTGTCCTGCTTGTCGGCGGGGGTGAGGAACGCGATCAGCGCGGCGGCGTAGGCGGTGCCGTCGTCGGTGACGGGGAATCCGCCCGGAGCTCCTTCGCCGGGAAGAGTGAGCGTGTTGCGGATGTGCGCGAGGATCTCGGCGTCCGTGGCGGTCGCGTCGTCGTCGGACTCGGCGCGGCGGGTGTCGAGGATGAGGGCGAGCTGCTCGGCCGTGGCGCGGCCGGTGTCGGTGCGGGTCATGGTGTGGTCCTCTCAGCGGTTCAGGAACGGGGCGACGCGGCGGATCGCTGCGCGGCGGGCGTGGGCGACGCAGTGACGGAACGAACCGCTGGTGATGCCGTGCAGCTGGTCGGAGTGCCACGCCTCCCAGACGCCGGACGTGCGGCGGGTGACGTGCACCGAGGGCGTCGTCTGGGGGTCGGTGCCCACGACACGGATATCGACCGCGCGGGTGTTCGCGAGCGTGAGGTAGGTCTTCGCGGTGGTCTGCAAGTCGGTGGTGATCTGCATGGTGTGGGTGCTCCCTCTGGCTGATCGTTTTTCTTTGCCTCTCCGGCGGGGAAAACCGTTTGAGTGGAGGCGGCGCAGTGACGCCGATAGCG
>NZ_PSWD01000062.1:0-1451 GCF_002931705.1 Rathayibacter sp. AY1C5 | reverse complement strand
CGCGGCCGCCCGGGGAACGTGGCGGCGGCCCTCCCTGGGTCGCACGGGGCGCCTGCGAGACCCGCTCCCGCTCTCTCCAGGCCCCTCGCCCCCGCCCCCCGGCCGCCCCCCGCACCCTCTTCTCCCGCCCGCACTCCGCACGACAGGAACGAGCACCCATGACGCTGTCCACTCCTCAGACCGCCTACGCCTCCGCCAAGCTCCAGGGCACCGGAGTGGGACGCGGGCTGGCCCTCGGGCCGGTCCTGCGCATGCCGGAGCCGCTGCCCGAACCCGAGGACACCGCCAGCACCCGCAGCGTCGCCCAGGAGGAGGAGCGCGCCGTCTCGTCGCTGTCCGCCACCGCCGCGACGATCCGCCACCGAGGCGAGCGGGCCGGCGGCTCGGCGAAGGACGTCCTCGACGCCCAGGCCCTGATGGCCGAGGACCCGTCCCTCGCGGACGACGTCAAGGCGCGGATCGCCGGGGGCAAGACCGCGGAGCGCGCCGTGCACGAGGCCTTCGCCGGCTTCCGCGACCTGCTCGTGGCGATGGGCGGCTACATGGCCGAGCGCGCGACCGACCTCGACGACGTCTCGCAGCGCGTCGTGGCGCACCTGCGCGGCGTCGCCGCTCCCGGCGTCCCCGAGTCGGACGAGCCGTTCGTGCTCGTCGCCCGTGACCTCGCTCCGGCCGACACGGCGCTGCTCGACCTCGAGAAGGTCCTCGGTCTGATCACCAGCGACGGAGGACCGACCTCGCACACGGCGATCCTCGCCCGGGAGAAGTCGATCACCGCCATCGTCGGCACCACCGGCGCCCTCGACCTGCGGGACGGCCAGCTCGTCATCCTCGACGCCACCTCCGGCGTCGTGACGGTGAACCCCTCGGACGCCGAGATCGGCGCCGCGAAGTCCTCGATCGCCGAGCGCGCCGAGATGCTCGCCGCACCGGTCGTTCCCGGCGCGCTGGCAGACGGCCACGCCGTGCCGCTGCTCGCGAACCTCGGCTCGGCCGACGGCGCTGCGAACGCGGTCGAGCTCGGCGCCGAGGGAGTGGGGCTGTTCCGCACCGAGTTCCTCTTCCTCGACGCGAAGGAGGCGCCCTCGGTCGCCGAGCAGGCGGAGCAGTACACGCGCCTGCTCGCTGCGTTCCCCGGCCGCAAGGTCGTCGTCCGCGCGCTCGACGCCGGCGCCGACAAGCCGCTGAGCTTCCTCAACGACGACCACGAGGAGAACCCGGCCCTCGGTCTCCGCGGACTGCGCGCCCTCCGCGCCAGCGAGCAGATCCTCCGCGACCAGCTCACCGCCCTCGCCCAGGCCGATGCCGCGACCGACGCCGACCTCTGGGTCATGGCGCCGATGGTCGCGACCGTGGACGAGACCCGCTACTTCACCTCGATGGCGCGGGAGCTCGGCATCCGCACCGCCGGAGTGATGGTGGAGGTCCCCTCCTCCGCCCTGCTCGCCGAC
>NZ_PSWD01000061.1:0-2074 GCF_002931705.1 Rathayibacter sp. AY1C5 | reverse complement strand
TCGGCGTCGAGAGCGTTGCTGATGATGCGCCCGACGGCGGTCGAGTACTCCCGGTCGGCGTTGTAGAACTCGGTGCCGTAGCCGGCCGGCGTGCGGGATCCGTCAGCGTTGATGAAGGATCGGTCCTCGGTACGCAGCTGCGCGATGGTCGCCTCGAGCGCGCCGTCGCTGAGGAGGGCGTCGACGTCGGTCGTCTGGTAGAAGTTCTCGACCACGGCGACGGCCGCCGGATCGGTTCCTTGAACGTCTCCCATGCGCTCCTCACACTGGACGCCGCTGGGCAGCGAATAGGTGATCGAGGCGTCCGGCGTCTCCGCCCACGGCGACCACGCGCCCGTCGCCGCGGCGGCCGCGGTCGCCATGCCACCGAGCAGTACCAGCGACGCCACTCCGGCGACCGCAGGACGCGCCCAGCGGTGACGGTTGACGCGGGCCTCTGCCGCCGCGAGCTGCTGAAGCTCGGCCAGCTCGACAGCGACGTCGTTCGTCACTGTCGATGTGCGGGGGCTGGACTCATCCAGCAGGACGTCCAGGGGGTCTCGGTCAGGGGCGGCAGTCATGACGGGCTCCTTCGAAAGCGGGTTCATCCTGTACATGTCCACCCCACCCGCAAACGTCTGCCGCAGCATGAAACCGGCTCGCCGCCCTCGTCGCGGTGCCAGCGCCGACGCCGGACGTCAGGTCGCGAGGGAAGAAGCGAGTTCGGCAGGCGCTCCTGCGGAGCGGGGCTGCCACGACTCGAAGACGCCGTAGGCGATGATCCGCTCCGCGGTCGACAGCAGCGGATTGCAGCTCGTCATCGTGATCAGACGATCCGTCGGAACGACGTCGCTCGTCCAGGGGACCGGATCGATGACCTGCACTTCGGAGGGCTGCACGTATTCGAGGTTCCGGAACCGATAGGTGTACCAGCCGTCGGCGGTCTCGATGTAGATCGCGTCACCTAGTTGCAGCTCATCGATGAGGTGCATTCCTCCGCCGGCGGCGGAGCGGTGCGCCGCGATCGCGAAGTTCCCCATTTCGCCGGGCATCTGCGTTCCCGGGTAGTGGCCGATGCTGCCCACGTCGAGCACGTTCTCCGCGTCGACGCCCTCAGCGATCGTGCGCACCCACCCCTCGCCGTACCGGGGGATGTAGAGGTTGCCGAACGTGGTGTCCAGAGCTGCGACCGGCGCGATCACCGGGTCACCGGGGACGGCCGGCTCAGCGGTCGGCTCGGACGGCGCCTCCGCGGACGGCGCGTCATCGCCCCAGCTCTGGCGCAGCTCGGCCGCTTGATCTTCCTGCCGCCCTGCGATCACCGCATCGTTCCACCACAGCTGCCAGGCGAGGAACAGCAGAACGAGCACCCCTGCGGTCATCAGCAGCTCACCCAAGACGCCGAAGAAGGACAGGCGGCGACGAGCCGGACGACGTCGGCGCCGCGACACGTCCACGGATGACGAAGCAGTCATGCGCAGGAGTCTAGGTGTGCCGCTCTCACCCGCATCGCTGCTGGAGATCGTTCACCGAACGAGCGATCGCCCTGGTGAAGCTAGCTGCGCGGAGAGGCGTCGTTGTGCCAGTACGCGGCAATTGCCGAGGTTCGCCGCACTACCGCGTCCGCCGAGGCAGGCGCCGGCCACAGATACAGCGCGTACCGGTCAGGCGCCGGATGCGCTTCGTCGGCGACATCTTGTCGCCGGCCCTCTTCCATGCCGGAAGCGCACCACCGGGCCCGATAGGCGGACGCCGTGAGCTGGAACGACGCGGCGGAGTCCCCAGACCATCCGCTAAGCACCGCATCCGGTCCTTCGGGCTGGAAGCTCGCCTCGACGATCTCCTCCCACAAGCCGAGCTCAGGCGCTGTGTCCAACGTGCTGACTCGAACCTGTACGTACCCGGTGTGGATACCTGTCCGCATGAAGAGGGCGCCGGGCAAACTCGCTCCGCACAGCCCATTCTCTTGTCCGTCGAACGCATCACGAGGATCCTCAACCGACGCAGCGCCGGTTGTGAGTTGCAGCTGGGAGTAGTGCGTCCACACGGTTCCATCGAAGACGACTGGCATAACAGCCATCCTCCTCGACGTTCC
>NZ_PSWD01000060.1:0-2310 GCF_002931705.1 Rathayibacter sp. AY1C5 | reverse complement strand
GCGCGGCGGCGGGGCGAACGGGCGGGGGCGTTCCGGCGGGGACGGACGGAGCGGGCTCGCACCGCGGACCGCCTCGGACGAGCTCCGCGATCCGCAGCACCCGGTCGGCCGACGTCCGGGCGGACGGGTCGTGTGCTGGGACCCGCGCGGACCTCCGCGGTCGGCGGGACGTCATGTCCTGTTCGCCTGCCGCCCCTTGCCCGCGCGCCGCTCCGAGCGCACGCTGGAGCCATGACCGCCTGGAGTCCTCTCGAGACCGTCGGCGCCGTGGTGCTCGCCCTCGCGCTGATCGGGCTCGCCGCCGCGGCCGTGGCGGTCGGAGCGGGCGACGAGATCGCGTTCATCGGCGTGCTGGTCGCCTTCGCGGTCGCGGTCACCGGGCTCGGCCTCCACATCGCCGGCCGCGAGGCGCGGTACCGCCGCGACAACCGGTGACTCCGTCGCGCTACCGCCGCGACGACGGCTGAGGAGGCGCGCTCCCGCCGCGCCGGCCGCTGAGCGGGAGAGACTCCCGCCGCGACGACACTCGGCCGGTCAGTGCCCCAGCTCCACCAGCAGCACGCCGGCGATGATCAGGCCGATCCCGCCGAGCATCGTCCAGGTCAGCGGGTCCTGGAACAGCCAGCGGCCGAGCACCGCGGTCAGCGCGACTCCGACCGCCGCCCAGATCCCGTAGGCCACCCCGATCGGCATGCCCTGCGCGAGCGCTCCGGCCAGCAGCGTGAACGCGACGACGTAGCCGACTCCGACCACGACGTACCAGCGCTTCCGGCCGTCCGTCGCGGGTTTGAGGCTCATCGTCGCGGCGACCTCGGTGAGGATCGCGCCCGAGAGCAGCAGCCAGGCCATCAGTGCGCCGCCCGGCGCGCGGCCTGCGCTCGCTGCGAGCCGATCTCGACCATCAGCACGCCCGCGATGATCAGCACCAGCCCGATCGTCATCACGCCCGTCAGCGGCTGCCCGAAGAGCACGGCCGCGAGGACCGCCGTCAGCGCGACGCCGCACGCGCCCCACACGCCGTAGGCGACTCCGATCGGCATGCCGGCCTTGAGCACCCGGCTGAGGAGGACGAACGCCGCCAGGTAGCCCGCCACTACGAGGGCGTACCAGCCCGGCGACTCGATGGCGGCCTGGAGGGCGAGCGACGCCGTCACCTCGGTGAGGATCGCGCCGGTGAGGAGCACCCAGCTCATCGCGTGCCGTCGGATCGCGTCATCCGGCCAGCGTAGGTCGGGCGCGGAGGCGTGCGCCCGCAGAACGAGAGCGCAGTGCCCGGAGACGGGGTGGGAACGATCGTTCTCCGGGCGGCGACGCGCTCACCGCGCGAAGTGCTCGCGCACCTCCGCCTGCCAGCGCTCGCGGTCCTCCTCCGTGATGAACGCAGCCTCGAAGGAGTTGAGCGCCAGCTGCTCGAGCTGCGCGTCGTCCATCCCCAGCTCCTCGACCAGGGCGCGGTAGTTCTCATCCACGTAGCCGCCGAAGTAGGGCGGGTCGTCGCTCGAGACCGTCACGACGAGTCCCTCGCGGAGCATCGCGGGCAGCGGGTGGTCGGCCATCGTGTCCACCGCGCGCAGGGCGACGTTCGACAGCGGGCACACCGTCACCGGGATGCGGCGCTCGCGGAGCATCGCGACCACCTCCGGGTCCTCCATCGCGCGGATCCCGTGGTCGATCCGCTCGACCTTCAGCAGCTCGACGGTGGCCGCGACCGTCTCGGGCCCGCCCTCCTCGCCGGCGTGCGCGACCAGGCGCAGTCCCTCCGCCGCGGCGCGCGCGTAGACGTCGACGAACAGCTCCGGGCCGAAGCCCACCTCGTTCGAGTCGAGCCCGACGCCGATGACGTGCTCGCGCCAGGGGAGGATCGCCGTCAGCATCTCGTCGGCCGCGTCGGCGCCCAGGTCGCGGAGGAAGCACATGATCAGGTCCGTCGAGATCCCGTGGGTCTCCTCGCTCCGGCCGAGCGCACGGGTGATCCCGCTCATCACGGTGTCGAGCGCGACGCCGTTGCCGAGGTGCGTCTGCGGGTCGAAGAAGATCTCGGCGCGGCGGACGTTCGCCTTCTGCGCCCGGTCGAGGTAGCCGGTCGCGAGCTCGAAGAAGTCCCGCTCCGTCTTCAGCACGGTGAGGTTCGAGTAGTGCAGCTCCAGGAACGACGCGAGGTCGGTGAAGGAGTACCGCGCGCGGAGGGCGTCGAGATCCTCGGTGGGCAGGGCGACCCCGTTGCGGCGCGCCATCTCGACGATGTGCTCGGGCTCGATCGTGCCCTCGAGGTGGACGTGCAGCTCGGCGCTGGGCGGGGCGGGGAAGGCG
>NZ_PSWD01000006.1:0-178736 GCF_002931705.1 Rathayibacter sp. AY1C5 | reverse complement strand
GCCGATGGTACTGCAGGGGGGACCCTGTGGGAGAGTAGGACACCGCCGGACACCATTCACGATGGCCACCCAGAAATGGGTGGCCATCGCTGTTTAACCGGTCGGTCTCTGTTCGAGGACGAACAGGGCCGGCCGGAGCGACGATGACCGTCGTCGCCCGACTCCGGAACGAGGAGCAGCGATGACTCAGCACGACCCGACGCCCTCTCCGGAATCGAGGCCGCTCCAGAACGGCTTCGACGTCGTGGAGGAACACGTCCTGTCAGACGAGCTCCTCCGGATCGAGCAGACTGCGCTCGACAAGAGGGCAGCCGGATACGTCCAGCTGCAGGAGCAGCTGCGCATCCGACTCGAGAACGCCGACCGCGACCGATGACCGAAGACTCGCGACTCGACTCGGCTCTCGCCGAACGGGGCATCGCCCGGTCCCGCACCCATGCCGCTCGGATGATCGCCGACGGTCTGGTGACGGTGGACGGCGTCCCTGCACTGAAGCCCTCGATCCGCGTCCGCGACGATCAGGACGTCGCGGTCGCCGGCCTCGACCACTACGTCAGCCGGGCCGCCCACAAGCTGCTCGCCGCCCTCGACACCTTCGCGACGGTGCGAGTCGCCGGCCGGAACGCTCTCGACGTCGGGGCGTCGACGGGCGGGTTCTCGCAGGTCCTGCTCGAGCGCGGCGCCGCCTCGGTGATCGCCCTCGACGTCGGGCACGCGCAGCTCGCTCCCCGGATCCGGTCCGACGATCGCGTCCACGTGGTGGAGGGGTTCAATGCGCGGGATCTCACGGCCGCCCGGCTCGCCGAAGCCGCCAGGACCGAGATCGTCCCGGACCTGGTCGTGTCCGACGTGTCCTTCATCTCCCTGCGGATGGTTCTGCCTCCCGTCGCCGCCTCCGTGGATCCGCTCGCCGACTTCGTGGTGCTGGTGAAGCCGCAGTTCGAGGTCGGCCGCTTGGGAGTGCGGGAGGGGATCGTCCGGGATCCGGAGCTGCGTCGCGAGGCCCTCTCGGACGTCCTGTGGTCGGCGTGGGACCTGGGGCTCGGCGTCGTCGGGCTGGCCGAGTCGCCACTCCCGGGGGGCGCTGGGAATCGCGAGTATCTGGCGCACCTCCACCGCGACCGCGGAACGATTCCGACAGAATGGAGGGACGCGGTCACCGCGCTCACCACCGGATGACGCGATCGTGTCCGCCGCTGTCGACCGACCAGAAGGACACACCCTCGATGCAGTCCCCTCGTGACGAGCGCAACATCCTCGTCGTCGCCCATACCGGACGGACGGACTCCCTCGATGCGGCGGTCCTCGTCGTCGAGCGCCTCCGGAACTCCGGCGCCCACCCCGTCCTCTGCGCCGACGACAAGGGCGACATCGTCGCGGTCGCTCCGGATCTGAGCGACGTCGCCGTGCTCGGGTCCGACGTCCCGCTCGAGTCCATCGAGCTCGTGTTCGTGCTCGGCGGGGACGGGACCATCCTCCGCGCAGCGGAGATCGTCCGGTCCGGGACGGCCCCTCTGCTCGGCGTGAACCTCGGCCACGTCGGGTTCCTCGCGGAGAGCGAGCGGGACGATCTCGACGACGCCGTCGCCCGTGCGCTCGACGGCGACTACGCGGTCGAGGAGCGGATGACCCTGCAGGTGCGCGTCAAGATCGACGAGGCCGTCGTCTACGAGACCTGGGCGCTCAACGAGGCGACCGTCGAGAAGGGCAGCCGCGAGCGGATGCTCGAGGTCATGGTGGGCGTCGACGGACGTCCGCTGTCGAGCTTCGGCTGCGACGGCATCGTCGTGTCCACTCCGACCGGTTCCACCGCTTACGCCTTCTCCGGGGGCGGCCCCGTCGTGTGGCCGACCGTCGAGGCGATGCTCCTCGTTCCGCTCAGTGCCCATGCCCTCTTCGCGCGGCCCCTCGTCGTGGGCCCGTCGTCGAGCCTCGCCGTCGAGGTCAAGGAGAGGACCGACGGCGTCGGCGTCCTCTGGGCCGACGGCCGGCGCGCCTACGAGCTGCCGCCGGGAGCGCGCGTCGTCTACCGGCGCTCGCCCGTGCCCGTGCGCTTCGCGCGCCTGCACGACGCCCCCTTCACCGATCGACTCGTGCAGAAGTTCGGTCTCCCCATCCGCGGATGGCGGGGGTCGGCGGAGACGGAGTAAGGCCCGATGCTCGAAGAGCTGCAGATCCGCGACCTCGGAGTGATCGCCGAGGCGACGCTCCCGCTCGGACCGGGCTTCACCGCGGTCACCGGCGAGACCGGCGCCGGCAAGACGATGGTGGTCACGGCGCTCGGCCTCGTGCTGGGCGCGCGCTCGGACGCGTCCGCGGTGCGCTCGGGAGCGAAGCAGGCCTGGGTGTCGGGGCGCTGGCTGGTCCCCGAGGAGGGCCCGGTCGCCGAGCGCGTCCACGACGCCGGCGGCGATCTCGACGGCCCGGAGCTGCTCCTCGCGCGCTCGGTCTCGGCGGAGGGACGCGGGCGAGCCGTCGTCGGCGGCCGGAGCGCACCGGTCAGCGTGCTGAGCGAGCTCGCCGATCAGCTGGTCGTCGTGCACGGGCAGTCGGACCAGATCCGCCTCCGCTCCGCCGCGGCGCAGCGTGAGGCGCTCGACCGGTTCGGCGGACCCGGTCTCGCCGACGCCCTCCGCGACTACGCGAGCGCCTTCGAGCGCTGGCGGGTCAACCGGGAGGAGCTCGATTCGCTCACCGAGGCCCGGGAGACGCGCGCCCGCGAAGCCGAACGGCTCCGCTCCGCCCTCGCCGAGATCGAGGTGGTCGCCCCCCAGCGCGGGGAGGACGTCGAGCTCGCGGCGCAGTCCGCCCGGCTCGGGAGCATCGAGCAGCTCCGGCTCGCCGCCGGCGAGGCCCGCGAGGCGATCTCGTCCGAGGAGCTGGACGGGCGGGACGCGCTCGGGCTCCTCGAGACGGCGCGGCGCGTGCTGGAGCGGGCGGCCGAGCACGACGCCGCCCTGCAGCCGACGGTCCAGACGCTCGGCGAGGCGGCGGTGCTCCTCGTCGACGCCGCCGGCGGGCTCTCCTCCTACCTGGCGGAGCTCGACCTCGACGGCGCGCACGACCTGGAGCTGATCGAGAACCGGCGGGCGGAGCTGTCCCTGCTCGCCCGCACCTACGGACCGACCCTGGACGACGTGCTCGACCTGGAGGACTCCTCCGGACTCCGCCTGCTCGAGCTCGACGGCGACGACGAGAGGATCGCGGCTCTCGAGGCCGACACCGCGGCCGACGCGGACCTCGTCGACCGCCTCGCGACCCGGCTGACCGAGCTGCGGACCGCGGCGGCCGCCGAGCTGGGGGAGCGGGTCAGCGACGAGCTCACCGCGCTGGCCATGGCGGATGCGCGCCTGCACGTGAAGGTGACGGCCGCGGGGGAGCCGAGCGTCCACGGGCGCGACTCCGTCGAGATGCTGCTCCAGCCGCACACCGGGGCCGCACCCCGGCCCCTCGCCCGCGGAGCCTCGGGAGGCGAGCTCTCGCGGGTGATGCTCGCGATCGAGGTCGTGGTCGCCGCCAACGACCCCGTGCCGACGTTCGTCTTCGACGAGGTCGACGCAGGGGTCGGCGGAGCGGCGGCGATCGAGATCGGCCGACGGCTCGCGCGGCTCGCCGAGACGTCGCAGGTCATCGTGGTGACCCACCTCGCGCAGGTCGCCGCATTCGCCACGAACCACCTCCGCGTCGAGAAGGGCTCGGACGGCGCGGTGACCTCGAGCGCCGTGACGCAGCTCGACTCCGAGGAGCGGGTGTCCGAGATGGCGCGCCTGCTCTCGGGGCTCACCGACTCCGCCAACGCTCTCGCTCATGCGCGGGAGCTCCTCGAATCGAGTCGGCGGGGCTGATCGCGAGCGGCCCGGGACGACATCGATCCGTCCCGGGCGGTCCGCCGCCGCCGTTCTGCTGTTACGGTGGAACCCCGTGGTGGACTTTACGAACGCGGGCCTTTCCTCTTCTTCTCCCTCGGATCCCGAGGGCTCCTCCGGGTCCTCGACCCGGAGCGCTTCGACGGCCGGGCAGGACGCCCCCTCGAAGATCACGAAGCACATCTTCGTCACCGGCGGTGTCGTCTCCTCGCTCGGCAAGGGACTCACGGCCGCGAGCCTGGGCAACCTGCTGACCGCGCGCGGGCTGCGCGTCGTCATGCAGAAGCTCGACCCGTACCTCAACGTGGACCCGGGGACGATGAACCCGTTCCAGCACGGCGAGGTCTTCGTGACCGACGACGGCGCCGAGACCGATCTCGACATCGGCCACTACGAGCGCTTCCTCGACATCAACCTGAACCAGGCCGCGAACGTCACAACCGGCCAGATCTACTCGCGGGTCATCGCGCGGGAGCGCGCCGGCGAGTACCTCGGTGACACGGTCCAGGTCATCCCGCACATCACGGACGAGATCAAGCGGCGCATGCGCCTCCAGTCGGAGGACGACCCGCAGCCGGACGTCATCATCACCGAGATCGGCGGCACCGTCGGCGACATCGAGAGCCAGCCGTTCATCGAGTCGGCCCGCCAGGTCCGCCACGAGCTCGGCCGCCGCAACGTCTTCTTCGTGCACGTCTCGCTGGTGCCCTTCATGGGCGCCTCCGGCGAGCAGAAGACCAAGCCCACCCAGCACTCCGTCGCGGCGCTGCGCTCGATCGGCATCCAGCCGGACGCGCTGGTGCTGCGGAGCGACCGGCCCGTGTCGGAGTCGAACAAGCGCAAGATCGCGCTGATGTGCGACGTCGACGAGCAGGCCGTGGTCAACGCCAAGGACGTCGCGTCGATCTACGAGATCCCGCAGATGCTCAACGAGCAGGGCCTCGACGCCTACATCATCGACCAGCTGGGCCTCCCGGCCGGCGAGGTCGTCTGGGACGGCTGGTCGCGACTGCTCGAGGCCGTGCACGAGCCCAAGCACGAGGTCACCATCGGCCTGGTCGGGAAGTACATCGACCTGCCCGACGCCTACCTCTCGGTGACGGAGGCTCTGCGAGCCGGCGGCTTCGCGCAGCAGACGAAGGTCGCCATCCGCTGGATCGCCTCCGACGGGCTCGAGGACCCCGAGGCTGCGGCCAAGGCGCTCTCCGAGCTCGACGGCATCTGCGTGCCCGGCGGCTTCGGCATCCGCGGCATCGAGGGCAAGCTCGGCGCGCTGCGCTTCGCGCGGGAGAACGGGATACCGACCCTCGGGCTCTGCCTCGGCCTGCAGTGCATGGTCATCGAGTACGCCCGCAACGAGGCCGGCCTCGAGGGGGCCTCGTCGTCGGAGTTCGACCCGGAGACGGAGTTCCCCGTCATCGCGACGATGGCCGAGCAGGTCGAGATCCTCGCGTCCGGGGACATGGGCGGCACGATGCGCCTCGGCCTCTACACGGCCGAGCTCGCCGAGGGCTCGATCGTCGCCGAGGTGTACGGCGCACCTGAGGCTGCCGAGCGCCACCGTCACCGCTACGAGGTCAACAACCGCTACCGCGACCGGATCGCCGAGGCGGGGCTCTGGTTCTCGGGCCTCTCGCCCGACGGCCACCTCGTGGAGTACGTCGAGCTGCCCCGCGAGAAGCACCCCTACTACGTGGGCACGCAGGCGCACCCGGAGCTCCGCTCGCGCCCGAACGCCGCGCACCCGCTCTTCCGCGGCCTCGTGACCGCCGCCCTCGAGCGCCAGGAGGCCTCGCGCCTCTTCCCGGCATCGGAGGCGGGCGCCGATGAGTGAGCCGCTGTCGGACGAGCTCGTCGAGCCGGAGGTCCTGACCAGTGAGCGCGTCTTCGACGGGATGGTCTGGGGCGTCCGCGCCGAGACGTTCCGCTACGGCGGCGGCGAGCTGCGCCGGGAGTTCCTCGATCACACGGGAGCCGTCGCCGTGCTGGCCCTCGACGACGAGGACCGCGTCGCCCTGATCAAGCAGTACCGGCACCCTGTCCGCACCCGCGAGTGGGAGATCCCGGCCGGCCTGCTCGACGTCGAGGGCGAGGATCCCCTGGTCGCCGCTCAGCGGGAGCTGGGCGAGGAGACGGACCTGCAGGCCGAGCGCTGGGACCTGCTCTCGGAGTTCGCCACCTCGCCGGGTGGCAGCGACGAGGTCATCCGGATCTACCTGGCCCGCGGGCTCTCGTCCACCGGCTCCGCCTTCGACCGCGAGGCGGAGGAGGCGGACATGGAGCTGCGGTGGGTGCCGCTGGACGAGGCGGTCGAGGCGGTCCTCGCCCGCCGGGTGCAGAACCCCTCGCTGACGATCGCGGTGCTCGCGGCGCACGCGTTCCGCTCGCGCGACTGGGACGGGCTGGGCGACGCGTCCTCGCCGTGGACGCGCCACCCGCGGGTCCGCCACCCCCGGGGGTGAGCCCCCGCGCCTGCGCCGAGGCGTACCTCCGGCAGGCGAGCGTGGAGCGCGGGCTCTCGGCGCACACGCTCGCGGCCTACCGGCGCGACCTGGAGCTCTACCTCGGCTGGCTCGAGGAGCGCGGGACCGTCGATCTGGCGCAGCTCGGACGGGTCGACGTGGGGGAGTTCTCCTCCTGGCTGGCCGCACGCCCGGAGCGGCCGCTCGCGGCGAGCTCGCGCGCACGGATCCTCTCGAGCGTCCGAGGGCTGCACCGTTTCGCCCTCGAGGAGGGGGTCGTCTCGGACGACGTTGCCCGGGACGTGGTGCCGCCGAAGATCCCGATGACCCTGCCGAAGGCGGTCACGGTCGAGCAGATGGCGGCACTGCTCGACGCGGCGCGCGGCGAGGAGCTCGCGGACCTGCGGGACCGGGCCCTGCTGGAGCTGCTCTACGCGACGGGCGCGCGCATCTCGGAGGCGGTGGACCTGAACGTCGACGACGTAGTCGCCGCGGAGGTGGTGCGGCTGACGGGCAAGGGGTCCAAGCAGCGGATGGTGCCGCTCGGCCGCTTCGCCCGCGAGGCGGTCGACGAGTACCTCGTGCGTGCGCGGCCCGAGCTCTCGCGGAGGGGGCGCGCGACGCCGGCGCTCTTCCTGGGGGTCCGCGGGAGCCGCCTGTCGCGGCAGAGCGCCTGGCTGGTCATCCGCGCCGTCGCCGAGAAGGCCGGGCTGGACCGGGAGATCTCGCCGCACACCTTCCGGCACTCCTTCGCGACCCACCTGCTCGCGGGCGGCGCCGACGTCCGCGTGGTGCAGGAGCTCCTCGGGCACGCCTCGGTGGCGACGACGCAGATCTACACACTGGTGACGGCGGACACGCTCCGGGACGTCTACACGTCCGCGCACCCGCGAGCGCGGCGCTAGAGCCGCGGCCCCGCGCGGCGGGGCGCGGCGGCCGAGGAGCGGGGCGCCGGTACACTCGTCGGAGGCCGCGCGGGAGCGCACGCCGCCACGGAAGCGAGGACGACGCAGGTGACACGCAAGACGGACGACAAGGCCGAGCTCACCGGTCTCGAAGCCCCGACGCTCGGCCCGACCGGCCGCCCCCTGCGCGACTTCCCGCTGCCGGTGGAGCTCGCCGGTCACGGCCCCGCCCGGATCATCTCGCTCTGCAACCAGAAGGGCGGCGTCGGCAAGACGACGACGACCATCAACCTGGGCGCGACCCTCGCCGAGTACGGCCGCCGCGTGCTGGCCATCGACTTCGACCCGCAGGGCGCCCTCTCGGCCGGCCTCGGGGTCACCACCTACGACGCCATCACGATCTACGACCTGCTCCTCGGCACCGTGAAGGACCCGGCCGAGGCGATCCGGAGGACCCGCGTGCCGGGCCTGGACGTCATCCCGGCCAACATCGACCTCTCCGCCGCCGAGGTCCACCTCGTCAACGAGGTCGCGCGCGAGCAGATCCTCGCCCGGGTGCTCCGCAAGGTGAGCGCGGACTACGACGTCATCCTGATCGACTGCCAGCCCTCGCTGGGCCTGCTCACGGTCAACGCGCTCACCGCGAGCCACGGCGTGCTCATCCCGCTCGAGTGCGAGTTCTTCGCGCTGCGCGGCGTCGCCCTGCTGATCGAGACGATCGACAAGGTCCGCGACCGGCTCAACCCGGTGATCGAGCTCGACGGCATCCTGCCCACGATGTACGACTCCCGCACCCTGCACTCGCGTGAGGTGCTCGACCGGGTGGTCGACGCCTTCGGCGACAGCGTGCTCGAGACGGTGATCGGCCGCACGGTGAAGTTCCCGGACGCCAGCGTGTCCGGCGTCCCGATCACCCAGTTCGCGCCCGAGCACAACGCCGCGAAGGCGTACCGCAAGCTCGCCAGGGAGCTGATCTCGCGTGGCGCGGTCGCCTGAGGTCCTCCTCGAGGAGCGCGCCGCTCCCACCGGGTTCCACCTCGCGCTGACCAACTTCGAGGGTCCGTTCGACCTCCTGCTGAGCCTCATCGCGAAGCAGCAGGTCGACATCACCGAGATCGCGCTGAGCGCCGTGACGGACGAGTTCCTCTCGTACCTGCACGGGATCGACTCGCTCGAGGGGCTGGACCGCGCGTCGGAGTTCCTCGTCGTCGCCGCGACGCTCCTCGACCTGAAGATCGCCGGACTCCTGCCCCAGGGCGAGCTCGTGGACGCGGAGGACGCGGCGCTGCTGGAGGCGCGAGACCTGCTGTTCGCCCGGCTCCTGCAGTACCGGGCCTTCAAGCAGGTGTCGTCGTGGTTCGCCGAGCGGATCGCGATCGAGACCGCCCGCCACGTGCGCGACGTGCCTCTGGAGGAGGAGTACCGGTCCGCGAAGCCGGAGCTCGTCTGGACCCTGTCGCCCGCCGACTTCGCCGCCCTCGCGACCGTCGCCCTCGCTCCGCGCGACCTGCCGACGGTGGGCCTGGACCACCTTCACGCCCCGCAGATCAGCATCCGGGAGCAGGCCGCCCACGTCGTGGCGATGCTGCGCGCCCGCGGGAGGGCCACCTTCGGCGAGCTGATTGCAGACGCCGACGAGAAAGGCGTGATCGTCGCGCGCTTCCTGGCCGTGCTCGAGCTCTACCGGCACGCCGCGATCTCGTTCGACCAGCCGGAGCCGCTCGGCGAGCTCACGCTGCGCTGGGTCGCCGAGCAGTGGAGCGATGCGAGCCTCGCCGCGCTCGGAGCCGACTATGACTCCTGACGCCGGCCCCGGGACCGTCGCGTTCGAGATCGACCGGGCGATCGAGGCGATCCTGATGGTCGCGGACGAGCCGCAGCCGCTCGCCTCCCTCGCGACCGCGCTGTCGAGGCCGATCGCCGTGGTCCGCCAGTCGATCGAGCGCCTGGTCGCCGACTACGACGGCGCCGACGGGGCGATCCGCCGGGGCTTCGAGCTGCGCGAGGTCGGTGCCGGCTGGCGGATCTACGTGCGCCGCGAGTACGACCCGGTGGTCAAGGACTTCGTCCTGACGCAGAACCCGACGCGGCTCTCGCAGGCGGCGCTCGAGACGCTCGCCGTGATCGCCTACAAGCAGCCGGTCTCGCGCGGTCAGGTCGCGCAGATCCGCGCGGTCAACGTCGACTCCGTCGCGCGCACCCTCCTCGGCCGCGGCCTCATCGCGGAGGTCGGCCACGACCCCGAGACGGGCGCGGTCCTCTACGGCACCACCGAGCAGCTGCTCGTGCACCTCGGCCTCACCTCGCTCGACGAGCTGCCGAAGATCTCCCCCCTACTGAGCGACGGAAGAGACGGATTCGATGAGCGCGCCTGACAGCGGCCCCGACGGCGAACGACTGCAGAAGGTCCTCGCGGCAGCGGGGGTCGCCTCCCGACGAGTGGTCGAGGAGATGATCGTGGCGCGGCGGATCCGCGTCAACGGCGAGGTGGCGGACGAGCTCGGCCGCCGCATCGACCCGGCGACCGACCGGATCGAGGTGGACGGGGTCGCGGTGCAGCTGGACACCTCGCGCCGCTACGTGATGCTCAACAAGCCGATCGGCGTCGTCAGCTCGCTGGCGGACGAGAACGGACGCACCGACCTCAGCCTCTACACGAAGAACTTCGAGGAGCGGCTGTTCAACGTCGGGCGCCTCGACGCCGAGACCTCAGGACTGCTGGTGCTGACCAACGACGGCGAGCTCGCCCACGTCCTCGCGCACCCGTCGTTCGGAGTGACGAAGACCTACATCGCGAAGGTGCACGGGCAGGTCCTCCCGCAGACGATCGCGACGCTGACCTCCGGGATCGAGCTCGACGACGGACCGGTGGCCGCCGACAAGGCGCGTCTCCTCGGCCGGCCGGAGGGCCGCTCGAACGCCTCGCTCGTCGAGATCACCCTGCACTCCGGTCGCAATCGGGTCGTCCGCCGGATGATGGCGGCGGTCGGCCACCCGGTGATCGAGCTCGTCCGGCGCCAGTTCGGGCCGCTGCACCTGGGCACCCTGCGCTCGGGCGATCTGCGCGACCTGACCCGGGAGGAGCTGGGCGCGCTGCTCACGATCGCGCGGCAGGGCGGCGAGGCGGTGGCGGCCGCTCCCGCGGTCCCCTCGAAGAAGGCGAGCGCGGGTGCGCGGCGGCCCCGGCCTGACAGCGGCGAGCGCGTCGCCCCGGCGGAGCGCGGCTCGGCCGGGCGATCCTCGGATCGCGGCGGATCGTCCGGACGGTCGTCCGATCGCGGCGGCTCCTCCGCCGGCGGCGGGCGGAGCGACGGTCCTCCGCGCCGGTCCGGCGCCGACAAGCAGCGCCGCGCCGATCGCTAGGCTGTCGGGGTGAACGAGCTCCTGCACCCCGCGCCGCCCGCGATGCGGACGACCGGGACGGTGCGGGTGGTCGGCTCCGGACTGCTCGGCGCCTCCATCGGCCTCGGCCTCGCCTCCCGCGGGATCGACGTCGTCCTCGACGACGCCTCGCCCGCGAGCCTCTCCCTCGCCATCGACTACGGGGCCGGCCGCGCCGCCTCCGCCGACGACCGGCCCTCCGTCGTCGTCGTCTGCGTCCCCCCTGACGTCACCGCGAGCGTCGTCGAGCGCGAGCTCGCGGCGCACCCCGGAGCCGTCGTCACCGACGTGGCGAGCGTCAAGACCCAGCCGCTGCGCGAGCTGCGCTCCCGCGGCGTCGACCTCGCCCGCTACATCGGCTCGCACCCGATGGCCGGCCGCGAGCGCGGCGGACCGGTCGCCGCGCGGGGAGACCTCTTCGTCGGCAGACCCTGGGTGATCTGCCGCGACGGCGAGACCTCGCCCGACGCGCTCGCAAGGGTGGAGGGCCTCGCTCTCGACCTCGGCGGCACCATCGTCGAGATGGACCCGGAGGAGCACGACCTCTCGGTCGGCCTCGTCTCGCACGCCCCGCAGGTGATCTCGTCACTGCTCGGCCAGCGCCTCCTCGACGCCCCGAACGCGGCGCTCCGCCTCGCCGGGCAGGGCGTCCGCGACGTCTCGCGCCTGGCGGCCTCGGCCCCCGAGCTCTGGATGCAGATCCTGGCCGCGAACCGCGAGCACGTCGTCGCGGTGCTCGACGCCTTCCGCGACGACGTCGCCGCGGTGGCCGACGCGCTTCGCGACCTCGAGGCGCCCGGCTCGCGCCGCGTGCTCGCCGAGCACCTCGCCGCGGGCAACGCCGGAGTGGCGCGCCTGCCCGGCAAGCACGGCCAGGACCAGCGCTTCTCGACCCTGATCGTCCTCGTCGACGACTCTCCCGGAACCCTCGCGCGGCTCCTGGTGGAGATCGGCGAGGCGGGCGTCAACCTCGAGGACGTGCGCCTCGAGCACGCGCAGGGGCGTCGAGTGGGTCTCGCCGAGATCTCGGTCGTGCCCGAGGCGGTCGCGCCGCTGACCGAAGAACTGACCATACGCGGCTGGAGGATCGCCGGATGAGCACCGAGCAGAACAGGCAGGAGGGCGGCCTGAACAGGATGACGCCCGCCCGCCGGGCACAGCAGAGCATCCCGGAGGACGGGGGCGCGGCTCCCGAGCGCGAGGCGCGCTCCGAGGCCGCCGAGCAGGGCGACTTCGGCGAGTCCGTCGTGGTCGCCATCGACGGCCCGGCCGGCAGCGGCAAGTCCAGCGTGTCGAGGGCTGCCGCCCGCCGCCTCGACTTCGAGTTCCTCGACACGGGAGCGGCCTACCGCGCGCTCGCCTGGCACGGGCTCGACCGCGGCCTCGACTTCGAGGACC
Organism: Rathayibacter sp. AY1C5; assembly: GCF_002931705.1. Classification (NCBI taxonomy): domain Bacteria; kingdom Bacillati; phylum Actinomycetota; class Actinomycetes; order Micrococcales; family Microbacteriaceae; genus Rathayibacter; species Rathayibacter sp. AY1C5. Next base: position 166,724 of record NZ_PSWD01000006.1, on the reverse strand, counting down.
AGGACGCGATCGTCGACGCGCTCGACGGCTTCGACTACTCCATCGGCACCGACCCCGAGTCGTACTCGGTGTGGGTCGGTCCGACCGAGGTGACCACCGCCATCCGCGAGCCCCGGGTGACCGCGCGCGTCTCGGCCGTGGCGAAGGTCCCCGAGGTCCGTCGGAGGATCACACTGCTGTTCCGGAGGATCATCGGCGAGACGCGTCGGGAGGGCATCGTCGTCGAGGGCCGCGACATCACGACGGTCGTCGCACCGACCGCTCCGGTCCGGATCCTGCTGACGGCGAGCGAAGAGGCTAGAATGGCCAGGCGTTCGCGCGAGGTCACCACGGAATCCGCCGAGGCGACGGGTCAGGCGCTGCGGTCGAGGGACCGCGCCGACTCGCAGGTGGTCGACTTCATGAACGCCGCAGAAGGAGTCACTCTTCTCGACTCCACTCATCTCGACTTCGAGCAGACCGTCGACGCGGTCGTCGCCGAGGTCCGAACTTCGAGAGCAAGGGCCGGTCATGGCACAGGACACGCACGTCGGTGACGACGAGCTGAACTTCGGAGACGACGACCTCGTCGAGCGCCTCGGCGACCTCGACGAGCAGCTCGCCTCCTCACGCGCGCAGGCGCTCCGCAGCGGACTCGAGGACTACGACCTCGACGAGGAGGACCTCGACCTCCTCGAGTTCGCCGGGGAGGACTCGGACGAGGTCCGCTACCTCCCCGCCCTCCCGGTCGTGGCGATCGTGGGCCGCCCCAACGTCGGCAAGTCCGCGCTGGTGAACCGCATCCTCGGCCGCCGCGAGGCCGTCGTCGAGGACACCCCGGGCGTCACGCGCGACCGCGTGTCCTACAAGGCGGAGTGGATCGACAGGGCGTTCACCATCGTCGACACCGGCGGCTGGGAGCCCGACGCCCGCGGCATCGACGCCTCCGTCGCCATGCAGGCCGAGATCGCCATCGACCTCGCCGACGCCGTCATCTTCGTCGTCGACGCGAACGTCGGCGCGACCGCGACCGACGAGCACGTCGTGAAGCTGCTGCGCAAGACGAAGAAGCCGGTCTTCCTCGCCGCCAACAAGGTGGACGACGCCCGCCAGGAGCCGAACGCCGCCTCGCTGTGGTCGCTCGGCCTGGGCGAGCCCCGCCCCGTCTCGGCCGTCCACGGCCGCGGCGTCGCCGACCTGCTCGACGCGGTGCTCGAGAAGCTGCCTCTGGAGTCGGCCGTCGCCAAGCGCGAGGTCGGCGGACCGCGCCGCGTCGCGATCCTCGGCCGCCCGAACGTCGGCAAGTCCAGCCTGCTCAACAAGGCCGCGGGGGAGGAGCGGGTCGTCGTCAACGAGCTCGCCGGCACCACGCGCGACCCGGTCGACGAGCAGGTCGAGATCGCCGGCAAGGTCTGGCGCTTCGTCGACACCGCGGGCATCCGCCGCCGCGTGCACCTCCAGCAGGGCGCCGACTTCTACGCGTCGCTGCGCACCTCGACGGCGCTCGAGAAGGCCGAGGTCGCCGTCGTCGTCCTCGACGTCTCGCAGCCGATCTCGGAGCAGGACGTCCGCATCATCGACCTGGTGCTGGAGTCGGGCCGGGCGCTCGTGCTCGCCTTCAACAAGTGGGACCTCCTCGACGACGAGCGCCGCCGCTACCTCGAGCGCGAGATCGAGACCGACCTCGCCCACGTGGCGTGGGCGCCCCGCGTCAACATCTCGGCCCGCACCGGCCGCCACCTCGAGAAGCTCGTGCCGGCGCTCGAGCTCGCCCTCGAGTCGTGGGACACGCGCATCCCGACGGGCAAGTTCAACGCGTTCCTCGCCGAGCTCACCGCGGCGCACCCGCACCCCCTCCGCGGAGGCAAGCAGCCCCGCGTGCTCTTCGGCACGCAGGCCTCGTCGCGCCCGCCGACATTCGTCCTCTTCACGACCGGGTTCCTCGACCCGGGCTACCGCCGCTACATCGCGCGCCGCCTGCGCGAGATCTACGGCTTCCAGGGGTCGCCGGTGAACGTCAACATGCGCGTCCGCGAGAAGCGCGCGCGCTGAGCGCAGCCGCACCGTGTCCGGCCCGTGGGAGCTCCTCCCGCGGGCCGTCCGCGTCTCCGGGAGGAACGGTCGTCGAGTCGCGGGGACGGATGCCGCTCCGGTGCGTCTCGGTCGAGCAGATCGCACTCGTCTCGAGCGGGAGTGACGGGCGGCGCGGCGCTGCCGGAGGCCCAGCGGCGTCCCTCGAACCGGGCGGTCGTCTCTCCGAGCGGGCGTCGGCAGGGCCGGGAGGCCGGTCAGTCGCCGGTGGCGAAGGGCCACCACGGCGGCAGGAGCCGTCGGTAGGCGGCGAGGTAGCTGCCGGGATCGCGGGGCGCGGGCAGACGGAGCCACTGCTCCATCAGGCCGACGGAGCCCGCCGCGAGGAACGAGGCCGTCGCGTCCTCGAGGAAGCCGAGCGGTGCGTCCGCGGCCGGGACGTCGAGGATCCCCGTGTCGAGCGTCGCGGAGACCGCGGTGCGGAAGTGCCCTGCCAGCATCGCGCGGAGGCCCGAGTCCCCGCCGGGGGCGTCGAAGGCGCGGAGGTAGAGGTCGCGGTGGCCGTCCAGGTGGCCGAGGACGCGGGAGGTGCCCTCGCGGATGCTCGCGTCGGTCGCGGCACCGCTCCGGAGCTGCTGGAGGTAGCCCTCCCGGATCGCGTCGAGCTCGTCCTGCAGGGCGGCGCAGAGCAGCTCCGCGGCGGACGAGGCGTGGGCGTAGAAGGTGGAGCGGTTCACGCCGGCGAGATCGGTGATCTCGGAGACGGTGAGGGTGGCGACGTCGCGGCCGGTCGCGAGTTCGACGATCGCCCGGTGCAGGGCCACCTGTGATCGCTTCTGCCGCGCATCCACTGCTGACGCCTCCCGAGCTGCCGACGGCGCGTCGACCCGTGCCGACGCGTTCCGCGCAGCGAGTCTACGGGGCCCGCTCGTTTTCACTTCCGGCGTCGGCATCCGCTAAGGTAGTCGAGTTGCCCGGGCCTCGGCCCGGTCTGCCACGGGCTGTGGCGCAGCTTGGTAGCGCACTTGACTGGGGGTCAAGGGGTCGCAGGTTCAAATCCTGTCAGCCCGACGGAAAGCCCTGATGAGACCACTGGTCGTCGTCAGGGCTTCCGTCGTTTCCGGGCCTCGTCGTGATGCTGCGGGCCGCTCACCGGAGCGCTGCGGCGACCTCGGCGAAGGCCTCGCGACGTCGGGCGGAGCGCGCCTCCCGCTCGGCGGGATCCCGTGCCCAGAGCGCCTGTCGCGACGGGTGGAAGGTGCGGATCACCGTGAGGCCGCGCTCGCGCTCGATCGCCGGGTGCCGCCTGAGGAGGCGCCGCCAGCCGTGATCGGCGTCGCCGCCCTGCAGGAGGACCACCTCGACGTCGGGGGCGAGCGCGAGCAGATGCAGGACGGTCTCGACGCCGGCGTCGAGCTGCTCGGCGTTCGGCGCCTGGTTGATGTACCAGGGGTAGGCGTTCCACGGCAGCAGGTCGACGGGGGCGAGCCCCACCTCGTCCATCAGCCCGGCCATGAGCTCGGCCGTCGGGTCGTCGTTCTCGGTGCAGAGGAAGCCGCTTCCGATGCCGTCCTGAGTGGCGGGGCCGGGATCGCGGAGGACGCTGAGGACGCGCGCCTCCACTCCGCCGTGCAGGGGCGCGACGTAGGGCAGCCAGCCGCGTCCGTAGGGGTTCCGCAGCTCGTCGACCCAGCGGTTCACGGGAGCCACGTGCGGTGCGTAGCGCTGCTCCCACTGGGCGCGGCGGAAGGAGAGGTCGGCCATGGAGCGGGGCATGTCCGCACTCTAGAGGGTGACCGGGGCGGCGCGGCACCCTTCCTGGTCGTCGGCCGTGCCGGCGGCGTCCGGACTGAGAGGCCGGAGCGGCATGCACGGCGTCTCCCCGACCGCCCGCAAGGGCGGCGGCAGGCCGGCTCCCTAGCGTCGGAGGACGTGACCCACTCCGCTCCGCTCGCCCGCTGGTGGCGCGAACCCTGGTGGGCGCGGCTCACCCTCCTCGCGATCCTGTGCGGTTCGACGGCCCTCACCGGCTGGAATCTCGCCCGGGGCGGAGACGCCGTCTTCTACGAGGCGGCGGCACGGTCGATGTCGGAGTCGTGGCACGCGCTGGCGTTCGGAGCCTTCGATCCCGCCGCCACGGTGACGCTGGACAAGCTGGCGGGGTTCGCGGTGCCGCAGGCGCTGAGCATCCGGCTGTTCGGCATGTCGACGTCGTCGATCGCGCTGCCGCAGCTGATCGAGGGGCTGATCACGGTCGCGGCGTGCTCGGTCGTCGGGCTCCGGTGGGGCGGCCGGGGGCTCGGGCTGGTCGCGGCGGCAGCGGCGGCGAGCACGCCGATCCTCGTGTCGATGTTCGGGCACCCGATGGAGGACGGGCTGCTCACGGCGGCACTCGCCGTGGCGCTGGTGTGGTGGCAGCGCGCGGTGCTGACGGAGCGGTGGTGGCCGCTGGTGATGACCGGGCTGTCCATCGGGATCGGCTTCCAGGCGAAGATGATGCAGGCCTGGTTCGTCCTGCCGGCGCTCGTGGTGGCGACTCTCGTCGGGGTGCGCGGGTGGCGCCGAGCGCTCGCCTGTGCGGGCGGGCTCCTGGCCGTCGCGGTGGGCGCCTCGGTGGCGTGGATGGTCGCGATGCAGGCGGTGCCGGCAGGGGACCGGCCCTACATCGACGGGTCGACGGGGAACGACGTCTTCGCGATGGTGTTCGGGTTCAACGGGCTCGACCGGCTGATCCCGGGAGCGGTGCCCGGCGCCGTCGTCGCTTCCGCCCACGTGGCGACGATGGGCGGAGCAGCGGGGTCTTCGCCGGCCAAGCTGCTGCTGGCGCAGTACGCGACGCAGGTCGGCTGGCTGTATCCCGCGGCGCTCGCCGGGCTGGTGCTCGGCGCCGTGCGCTGGTGGCCGCGGCGGGGGAGGCGGGGAGGTGCCCGCGGTGCCTTCGCCCTCCTGGTCTGCCTCGCGGTGTGGCTGGTGACAGCGGCGGGCGTGCTCTCGGTGGCGACGGTGCCGCACATGGCGTACGTCGCGGCGATCGGCGTGCAGCTGGCGCTCCTCGCCGCGCTGGGCTGGGCGGAGGGGGTGCGGCTGCTCGCGTCGCCCCGGGTCGGCGCGCGGCTGGTGCTGCCGCTCCTCCTGGTCGGGCAGACGGCGTGGAGCGCGGCGCTCGCCGTGGGCGGGCAGCTGCCGTCGGTGCTGGGCCTGCCGCTCGCGGCGCTCGCCGGAGCAGGGCTCGTCGTGGTCGCGGTGGCGGCCCGGTGGAGTAGGGGCGGTGCGGCGGCGAGCAGAGGCGCGGCCCGGCATCGTTCGATCGCGCTCGCAGCGGCCGTCGTGATCCTGGCAGGGCCGATCGCGTTCAGCCTCCAGGTGCTCGACGCGTCCCTCGACGGGTCGGGCGGGGACGCGCTCGTCGGCCTGCGCTTCCCGCAGAGGGCCGAGACCTCGGCTCCGTTCGCGGTCTCGTCGCCGGACGCGGTCGGCGGGCACGACTCGATGACCGCCGACGAGACCGCACTGGTCGCCGCTGCTCGTGCCGCCGGCGGCGGGGTGGACGGAGCGCCCCTGTTCCTCACCGACTCCTGGGCGATCTCGGCGCCGATCATCACGGCGACCGGCGCGAGCGTGCTCACCGACGGCGGCTACTCCGGCCAGGCGCGGGTGTTCACCGAGCAGGACGTCGCCGGGATGATCGCGGCAGGACGCACGCCTCTGCTGGTTCTGAAGAACTCGGCGCCACCGACCGAGTCGGTGCGGAAGGCCGTGGTGGCGGACGGATGCACACAGCTGCAGGAGTGGGGGCCGGCGGCGACGGAGTCGGGAGAGCACGCCTCCGCGGTCACCGGGTTCTCGTTGTGGCGGTGCGTGGCGATGCCGCACGGCTCGGCGGGCGGGGTGTCGGGTGCCGGCCAGTGACGCCGTAGGGCAGTTCTCGCCTGGACGAGATCGGCTCCCGCCGGAACGATCGCCCTCGTCCTTGCGCTCGACGGGTCAGGCCAGGCCGAGGAGGTCGAGCGTCCAGCCGTGAGCGAGGACGTTCTCCTGGTGGGACTCCTCGGGCGTCAGTCCGCTGAGGTGACCGCCCGAGGTCGCACGGAGGACGACGTGCGCGGGATCGTCGCGCTCAGCCACTGCCCGGTAGGCGCTTGCGAATTCCGCGATCGCCGACGCGTCGACTCGGGCATCGCGGAGACCGGCTCGAATCCACGCGCGCGGAAGCGGTCGGCTCCGCCCCACCATTGTGGCGATCGTCGCGAGTGGAGAGAGCCCGCTCGCGAGGATCCAGTCAGGGTCACCGAACTCCTCACGGTCGGACGCCGCCGCGGCTGCGGAGCGATCATCGAGCGCGCCGACGGGATCGAGGAAGGGATGCACGAGGTGGAGGCCACGGAGTTCTGCGGGGCGACGGAGGCAGACCGTCGCAGCGACCAGCGCGCCCGCGCTCGCCGCGGTGAGAAGGAGCCGGTGCGAGTCGATCCCTGGAAGCTCACGAAGCAACGCCAGGCAGGCGAGGAGGTCCTCGATCGGGCGCTCGCGGCCGAGGCCGGTCGCCTGCCGATGCCACTCCGGGCCGTTCTCTCCGCCCCCGCGGACATGGCAGTAGGCGATCGCGGCTCCGCGCGCGAGGAGGTCGTCCGTGAAGGGATCGAACGGCCCCTCGAGGCTGATGCCGTAGGCGCCGTAGACGTGGACGACGACGGGAGAGCTGTCGGCGCCGTCAGGAGTCATCAGGGTGAGCGGGACGAGGGTGCCGTCCCGGCTCGGCGCAGTGAGTGACGTGACCTTCATCCGTTCTGTGACCTCGGTGGCGAGTGCCTTACCCGGTACAGGGGTGACGCAGTGGGCGCGGTGAGCAGGGGAGGAGACGAGCATGATCGGGTGGCGGGTGATCGGATCGACGGCGGGAACAAGGGTCCCGGCCGCCGGCGCGAGCCAGAGCGCGTCTGCCCCGCCGCCGGGCAGCCACACCACTCTCCTGCCGGACGACCGACCGAGTACGAAGAGCTCACCCTGGGCCTCCTGCAGGTGCTCCGCCTGAAGGGCCTTCGGAACGGGAACCTCGAGAGGACGCGTCGAGCCGGTCATCCGGACGACTCCGTGCCGTCGATACAGGACCGCGAGGCCGCCCCTGCAGGCGGAGACATCCGCGTTCTCCGTGCCGAGGTCGAGGCGACGGCACGTCGGGGGACTGCTCTCCTCTCCGGTCAGCACCCAGTACCGGGAGTCGCGCGCCCCTCTCGATGCGAGTACGGCGATCGCCCCGGCGACGCTGCGCAGATCGAGCCTCCGAGCCTGATCGGGCTCTTCGAGCAGCACGTGGGGAGTCGTCAGGCTGCGATGCCACCAGACCGCCTGCCAGGGCCGACCCGCGTCGTTCCGCCTTATCCAGAGGAATCCGTCCGAGAACGATCGGATGCGCGGAGAGACGGGGCGCTCGTCCTGAACGATCTCGACGGCTCCGCTCCTGGTCGCGACGGCAAACGCGGATGCGGTGATGCTCATCACCGTCCTGATCGCTCACAAGTGCGAAAGCGGCGGCGCCCGGCGAGAGCACCAGAGACTCCTGCGGTGCGATGACGAGGGTGTGCTGCACGGGGCGCCCGTCGGGATCCCGGAGGAGCACCTGCCGGGGGCCTGTCGGCTCCGCGGCTGCGCTCGACGGCTGCAGAGCTGCGAGATGTCGCAGCCGTCCGGCGATCGCAGAAACCCGAGGCGGCAGTGCGTCGCGACCCGTGATCACGTCAGACACCCTGCTCACGCAACCTCGGTCCAGGGGGACGGCGAAGCCGAGCCTGCGCGGGAATCAGGAGGATCAGCGAGAGCACGATCCACGAGCCGATGAGGCCGAGAACGACGCTCGGGACCGGCCAGATCACTACCCCTTCGCCCAGTGCTGCGCGACTGACGAGCCAGCAGACCGCGCCGGTGGCGGCGACGGGTGCGGCAGCTGCTGTGGAAGCGGCGAGGGACATCGCGAGGCTCTCGGAGACGACGAGCCCGATGATCTGTCGGCGCTGCAGGCCCGCTGCCTGGAGCAGGGCGATCTCGCGCTCGCGGTTCTGCGCAGAGAGAGCGACGACAGTGGCGCTGGTGGCGAGCATCGACACGGCTACGACTGCGACGATCGTCAGAACATCGGTGAGATCGGCGCGGGTCCCGGGCCGGACCGCCGTCGTCATGGCGACGACGGACTCCACCGCGCACAGGAGCACGGCGATCGCCCCCAGCCCTGCCGTGAGCGGCGCGATCGTGGCGGTGCTGACCTGCACCCGGGCTGCTGCCGCGCGGATTCCGAGAGCCGCGACGACGAGACCCGATCGGGCGGAGAGCGCGTGCAGAGCCCGGAAGACGAGCGCGATCACCTCCGGGCAGAGGAGGTAGACGGCCACGAGGACGCTGCCTCCTACGTCGACGGCCAGGTTGAACATCGGCGCCGGTCCGGTCGCTCCGAGTTCTCGAGCAGAGGCGGATGCCGTGACAAGGCCGGAGGCGATGAGGAGGAGGGCGATGCCGCAGCCGATCCGCACCGCGCGCATCGCCGTACCCGGTCGACCGCTCCCGACTTCACGCAGCGCGGCGCTCGGCGGCGTGCGGGCGGCGCGGCGCGCGGGCAGGACTCCGCCCGCCAGAGCGGTGAGCGTGCCGAGCGCCAGCGTGACCACCGGAGCCCAGGGCGCGAGCGAGAAGCTCGGAAGATCGACCTCGGACGAGACGGCACCGTTGAATGCGGGAACCGCCCAGAACGCCAGCAGTGTCGAGAGGAGCGCTCCGATGCCGGCGCCGAGGAGACTCGCGATGCCGAGCACGAGGAGAGTGACGACGAACACCTGGGCTCGGGAGGCGCCCAGCAGGAGCCAGAGCGCGTGCGTGCGTCCTGTGGCCAGAACGCTCGCTCGGCCGACGATCGTCAGGGCGACCCAGCCGACGAGCGCCACGACAGTGTAGATCGTGATCGAGAGGATCCGGAACTCCCCGAGCGCGACGCCGGCCTCCGTGACAGCGGCGGTGAATGCGGGGTCGCCGGTCCAGGCGAACTGCTGAACGCACAACCCGATCAGCGTCGCCATCAGGGCGACCACAGCGATCGCGGGAGACCATCGGCGCCACTCGTCGGCGAACAGGCGTACGACGTAACGGGACACGAGTCAGGCCCCGGCCTCTTCGAGGATGCTCAGCAGCTCATGGCTGGTGCAGCGTCCGGTCGTCCGCACGGTCCGACCATCGTGCATCACCACGACCGTGTCCGCGAGGGCTGCGGCGTCGAGATCGTGCGTGACCATCACGATCATCTGGCCCTCGTCCGCCATCGTCCTCAGAGTCGACAGGACGACCCGCGAGCTCTGCGAGTCGAGGGCGCCGGTCGGCTCGTCGGCGAAGACGATGCCGGGCCGCCGTGCAAGGGCGCGGCAGAGAGCGGTCCTCTGCTGCTCACCTCCCGAGAGCGTTCGCGCCGGCGCACGGCGCCGGTCGCGCAGGCCGAACGATTCCACGAGTCCACCGATCAGGTCGTGCGGCACGGGTGATCGGTCGAGCCTGAAGGGGAGCGCGATGTTCTCCTCGACATCGAGGAAGGGCACGAGGTTGTACTGCTGGAACACGAACCCGATCTGGGCGCGGAGCATGCGAGCGCGATCGGCCGCTGACAGCCTGTTCACGTCCCGGCCGTTGACCTCGACGACGCCGGACGTCGGCCGGTCCAGTCCGCTGAGGCACATCAGGAGAGAGGACTTGCCGGAGCCGGAGCGGCCGACGACAGCGGTGAGCCCGCCCCCTTCCAGATCGATGTCGCAGCCCCGCAGGACGGTCGTCCGCTGCCGGCCTACGGTGATGACCTGCTCGACGGCTCGAGCCTGGAGGGTGGGGATCATGAGCGTTTCTCCTCGACGAAGGTGGGGACGTCTTACTCGTGAGACGCCCGCGATCCACGTCATGCTGGATCGCGGGCGCCCGGTAGCGACTATCAGCAGTTGCCCCACGTGATCGAGCTGGGCCAGCCCGGGCACGGCGAGATGACGCTGAAGGTGCTGACGCGCGCGGCGTCGTGCGCGTCGGCCTCACCTTCGAGGGTCTGGAAATCGAGGATCCGGTTCATGTGATCACCTCCTCTCCTCGTCTCGGGCCGACTCGGTCAGAGTCCGAACGGCAGGGCGGAGCGTCCGGTCTCGAGCTCGTCGAGCGCTGCGAGCACTCCGAGCGAGCCGGTCAGGTAGTCCGACGAGAGTCGGAGGTTCTGGTTGCCGCGGAAGAAGACGCCGGTGTCGTCGAGCACGGCGTGCAGGCGCAGCGACCGGACGTGCGAGCGGAGGACCTCCTCGAGTTCCGCGCTCGGGCGGTGCAGTACGCGGCGGCGGAGGTAGACGAGGAATCCGGACAGACCGTGGGCGAGTGAGGCCTGCGCGCACTGCTGGTAGGACGCGGCGGCGTCGATGGACGCGAGGGGATCGGCGAAGAGCTCCTCGCCCGTGACCCGCCGCAGCTCCAGGATCGCCAGGCCGGGCCCGGTCGAGCCGATCCCCAGGTAAGGAAGAGTCCTCCATCCCTCATCGAACTCGAGAGTGTTGTTCCGGGTGATCGCACAGCGCGCCAGATCGGCGTCGACGGCTCGTATCGCGAGCGTGATGTACAAGTCGTCGCCAGTGGCTTCGTGGAGTCGGGCGAACAGGATCGCGGCCGCAGACCATCCGTGCCGGAGGCCGACGGAGGCTCCTCGGACGTCCTCATCGAGCAGCGTGGTGAGATGGTGGGCCGCCTCCGACGGGTCCCCTCCGTCTGCGAGCTCGGCGAGCCCTGCACCGGCCCACCCCGACCACAGCGTCGGACCTGAAGGGGCGGCCGAGGGCCTGCGGTCGAGGACCTCGAGTGTGCGCGCGAGTCCTGCCTGGCGAGCCGCGTAGCGAATTCCCTCGCGTCCGCAGAGACCACGCGACCGCACCTGGGCCACGTGAGCGGCGAGCCAGTGATCGGCGGCCTCGAGGTCGACATCTCCGGATCGTCCTAAGACAGCGACGACTCCAGCCGCGCCGTAGGGGAATCCGGCACGGTGGTCCGCGCTGTCGCGGGCGAGGACAGGGATGTCTCCGGGAACGACCGGCGAGTCGTCCGTCCACTGAAGCACCGATGCGACACCGCGGGCGATCTGGCCGCGCAGCTGGTCGTCCGAGAGGGCGGCGAGTCGACCGACGTCTTCGTCGATCGACCTCTGACCGGAGGCGGGGAGTACGTCGAGGGTGGAGGTCCTGATCGACCGCAGCACGGCGGGCGGAACCGCGAGATCGTCTGCGGCTGCTCGGAGGAGCTGCTCGATCTTCGCGACGTTGCCCTGGTCGGCGATCGTCGCTTGGGGGAAGAGGAGATCGAGTTCGAGGATGCCGAGCGACCACTCGTCCGCTTCCGTCCCCTTCAGGCCTTCCAGGGGCTCGTAGCCGGGCGCTCCCTGGCGACAACGTCACTCCGGATCCATTCGATGCGCGAACTCGAAGTCGAGGAAGCACGGGTGCGTGCCGTTCCGCATGATGACGTTCTTCGGGTGGATGTCGCCGAGCAGCCATCCTGCGCGGTGCACGGAGGCGAGAGCAACGTCGAGGCGAGCGACGGTCGTGGTCAGCCAGGAGGTGTATGCAGGGTCACCGACGCGCCACGGTGCTGGTCGGAGCAGCGGAGTCCTCGTCATCCATTCGCGCTTCAAATCGTTCCCCTCGATGTGCTCCATGACCAGGTATCGGTGCTCCCAGGCCGTGAAGGATCCGTAGAAGACGGGTACGCAGTCCAGGGACTGCAGATCGACGAGCACCTCCTCCTCATGAGCCAGGCGAGTCACGGCGTCGACTCCGTCGGCGTCCAACCCGGCGTGCGGGCGCGCCTCCTTGAGGACCACGATCGTCCCGATCGGCACGAATTCGTCGGTCGTCGCTTCAGCGAGATAGACACCACCACCGTTCGAGAAGTGCAGCGCTGAGAGCATCGTGAAGCCGAAGGCGACCTCTTCCTCGTTCTCCGCCCCGACAGTGACGGACTCCGGTAGTGAAGCCCACGGGGGAGGTGTGAACGTCGGCCGCCGGACGTCCTCCACCTCGTTCCCGTCCGGGTCGAGCACCGTCGAGACGAAGCCGCTCTCCGTCTCGGACGGGACGAAGGCGCCGTAACGGAAGTGCACAGGCCCGGACTTCCACCGCCGGTCGGACAGTACGTACGGGCCTCTGAACCCGCGAAGACGGACGTCGAGGTCCTCCAGCGCTCGGGCGAACTCGTCGTCCGAACCGGGATACACGGTGATGAACTTCCCAGCTCCCGCTCGATCGGCGTACTTGCCGTTCTGCATCAGAAGGTGAGAGGTGGTCGAGAGATGCTTGAAAGGCAGTCGGGAGGCGAAGCAGTAGCGTGCAGCAGCGGCGAGGACCTTCTCCGCGTCATCGAGTGTCGACGAGAGGTGGAGCTTCCATCCCTGACGAGGGAGGAGGCAACCGTCCGGCATCCAGTTCCGCCACGGCCGCGACTCCCTCACCTGCCAGTCCTCCGGAGCGAAGGACGCGACGTCGAAGGCGTCGCCATCGATGTCGTCCCCCTCCTCGGCGACCGCGTAGAACGGGTTGCCCGGGCGGCAGTACCGGAGATATTCGAGGTCGAGCGGCATCGCTTCCCTTTCCTGTCCGACTTGTCTCGCGGTGCGGGATGCGGCTCCCGGCGCTGACTTCGAGGCTAGGAAGGTCCGCAGTCGACCACCTCCCGCCGAAGTCACGGATGAGGATGACCGGAGTCACGGTGAGGGCGTGACTGCGGTCACGGGTCGGCATCCCGGAGTCGGAGCTACAGTTGTCGACATGGGCTCAACTCCGGAGACGGCGGCGGAGATCTCTGCGCCGTCAGCGGCAGGACACGAGCGGGTCGCGGTCGCGCCGTCCCTGTCGAGCACCGTGGACAGGACCGTCATCGCACTTCAGGCGATCGCCCTGTGCTGCCTCGTCCTGGCAGGGATCCTGGGCGTCGTGGACTCCGCGCAGAGAGGCACGGGTGCAGCGGTCGCGGTCACATGGCTCGCGCTGGTGCCTGTGATCGCCGGGCTCTGGGCCGTCCGGCCCCGACTGATCCGAGCGGGACACGGGGTCGCCGTGACGACGGTGTCCATCGTCGCGGCGACGCCGGTCGTCGTCTTCGGCCGGCTCGATTTCACGATCCCGGTCCTCCTCCTCGTCGTGGCGTTCGCGGTGGTCGACGTCTCGCTCCGCGCAGGGGCGCACGCGATGATCTGGATCGCCTCCGTCGGACTGGCCCTCCATGTCGGGGGCGCCGTCGGCTCGGGGAGGGCGCTGCTCTCCGGAGTGCTCGACGGTCTGCTCAACGTGGTGCCCGTGGCCGTGCTGATGTGCTTCGGGATCGCCCTGGGACTCTCTCTTCGCGGCTTCGAGAGCGAGCGATCCGCCGACCAGCGTGTGATCAGGCGGTTGCATCGCGCCTCCGAGACGGAGAAGGAGCTGCTGCTGTCGGACGAGCGCGCCCGGAGCGCACGCGAGCTCCACGACGGCCTCGGGTACAAGCTGACCCTCGTCTCGATGAGTCTCGAGCTCGCTGATCGCCTGCGCTCCACCGATGCCGAGCAGGCGTGGGCCGAGGTCCGCACCGCCCGATCCACGTCGAGCGAGGCTCTCGCGGACATGCGGATGTGGGTACGAGCGCTCAGTCCCTTCCGGGACGCGGGCGCCCGCGGCCTGGCTGCGCTGGAGTTGATCGCGGAGTCCTTCCGCGGTACGGGCGTGACCGTGGATGTGGTCGGCGACGAGGCGTCGGACCGTGTGCTCACCAGCGACGATGAGACCGCGCTCGTCGTCTACCGAGGCGTGCAGGAAGGGCTGACGAACGCTCTGCGGCACGGCGCTGCCCGCAGAGTCCGCATCGATATCGAGACGGACGACGTCCGGCTCGAGCTCTCGCTGCTCAGCGACATCGGCGCGGGAAGGAGCAACGGGATCAGCGACGGCGAGCCTGTGCTGGGGTTCGGGCTGCGCGGCCTCGACGATCGCGCGACGGCTCGCGGAGGTCGGTTGACGGCGCGGCGCATCGGCGACCGGTTCCTCCTGCGCCTCTCGATCCCTCTCGGAGGCGCCGACGGGAAACGGGAGAGCCGCGCCTCGTGACGGAGACGACACCGAGGCGAGTGCTGCTGGTGGAGGACCAGCAGATGATCCGCCGTGGGCTGGTCATGCTCCTCTCGACGGTCGAGGGTGTCGTGGTCTCGGCCCAGGCCGAGAACGGACAGGCTGCTCTGCACATTCTGCGCACGACGGAGGTGGACGTCGTCGTCACCGACGCGCGGATGCCGGTCATGGGCGGCGTGGAGCTCGCCGCCGAGTGTGCGCAGCTCCATCCGCGTCTGCCCGTCCTCCTTCTGACGACCTTCGACGACGACGCGCTCGTGCAGGCGGCCCTCTCGGCCGGCGCTTCCGGATTCCTCCTGAAGGACACCTCGGTGGAGGGTCTCGTCGTGGCCCTCGACGCGGTGATCGCCGGCGGGATGGTGATCGATCCGCGCGTCGCCCGGCCGGCCGTCCAGCCGGGTCGCACCGGCGAGAGCCCGCTGACGCTGCTCACGCGGAGCGAGCGGGTGGTCGCCGAGCTGGTGGCCGAAGGGCGGAACAACAGGGAGATCGCGGCCGCCCTCGTGCTCGCCGAGGGCACCGTGAAGAACCACGTCTCGGCGCTGCTGCGCAAGCTCGGCCTCCGCGACCGCACCGCCCTCGCGCTCACGCTCTACAAAGGCTTCCGCCCCGACGGCGCCTGAAGGCGCTGGTCGGATTGCGGCCCAGGCGCGGCCGTCCTCGGGCGCCCGACCCGCCGCCTATCCTTGAGGGCGATGTCGAACTCCCGCGCCGAGGCCGCCTACCTGCGCTCCCTCGGCGCCTTCCGGACGCCGACCCTGGATCTCCTCCACGGCCGGTACGCCCCGTTCGTCGTCGCCGCCCTGTCGCTCGTGTTCACCGTCGACCGGCAGGCCGTGGCGGTCGCCGACGCGCACGCCGAGGTGGGGGAGCTGCTCGAGGAGCTGCGCTCGGCCGGGTACGACGAGGGCGAGCGCGCTCTGCCGAGCGGCACGGCGCGCGAGGTGTGCCGCTACTGGGTCCGCGTCGGCTGGCTCGTGCCGCAGATCGAGGGCGAGGCCGAGGTCTACCGGCTGAGCGCCCACGCCGTGAGCGCCCTCGAGATCACCGGGCGCACCGGAGGTGGACGCACGCGCGTCTCGAACTCGCGGGTGCGCACCCTGCTGGAGGCGGTCGAGCGGCTGGCCGCGGACGTCGATCCCGACCCGGAGGCCCGCCTCTCGCGGCTCCGCGAGGAGCGGGCGCGCCTGGACGCCGAGATCGCCGCACTCGAGGAGGGCGCCGGTCTCGAGCCGGCCGACGACGAGCAGCTCCTGGAGGAGGCCGAGAACGTGGTGCACCTCGCCCGCGAGCTGCCGGCCGACTTCGCGCGGGTGGCGGAGTCGATCAAGGCGATGCAGCGCGACGTGGTCGCGGACCTGCGCCGCGACGTCCGCCCGACCGGCGAGGTGCTGCGGGAGTACCTCGAGCGAGGTCAGCACGTGATGCAGGCCACCAGCGAGGGCCGTGCGTTCGCCGGAGCCCTCCGCCTCCTGGGCGACCCCGAGCGGATCGACGCGCTCGCCGATCAGCTGCACACCGTGCTCGTGCAGCCGTTCTCCCGCCTGATGGACCCCGCCCAGCGCGCGGAGCTGGCCGCGATCGGCCGCCGGGTGGAGCTGGGCGTGCAGGAGGTCCTGACCGCGCAGCGCCGCGCGTCCCACGTCATCACGGGCCAGGTCCGCACCCACGACCCGGCTCGCGACCGCCAGGTGGACGAGCTGCTGCGCGACGTGATGGCGGGGCTCCAGGAGTGGACGGGCGGGATCTCGCCGGACGCGCCGGTCGCGCCGCTGCGGCACCTGCCCGTCGCCGGGATCGGCCACCTGCGCCAGACCCTGGGAGACGTGCGTCCGGCCGGCGGGCCGGCGCCCCTGGCCGGAGACGACGGCGACGCCGAGTTCGTCGGCGACGACAGCCGGGCCTGGGGCGGTCCCCGCTACGCGGAGCTGGAGGCCTACGTGGCGGAGCTCGGCGACGAGTTCGATCTGGCGGACGCGTTCAGCGCGGCTCCGGAGGACACGCGACGGCCCGTCGACCTGCTCGGGCTGCTCGAGATCGCGCACCGGACGGGCCTCGTCGACCGCGAGGGCTACTCCGTCGTGAGCACGCGCCGACCCGACGGGACCGTGCGCCGCTTCGCCTTCGGATCCGTGACCGCCCGCACCGAGGAGGAGACCGACGATGAGTGACACCCTGGCGACCGACGGGACCGCCGCCGATCCGTTCATCGCGCCCGTGTCGATGGAGGAGGACCCCGACGAGCTCTTCCCCGGCGACCGCGGCGTCCTCGACACCGAGGTGCGCCGGGTGCTCGTGCACGTGCTGCAGCGCCGCTTCCTCCTCGCCGACCGCCACCGCGAGCAGTGGGCCGTGTTCCAGGAGCACCGGCAGCTGATCGAGTCGCGGCTGAACGACCTGTTCGTGCGGCTCGTCGTCGACCACGAGCGCGGGGTCGCCTACAAGCAGCAGGTGCGCTCCGACGAGGTGGAGATGCCGGTGCTGCTGCGCGACCTCCCCTACACCCGCGCCGAGACGCTGGTGCTGGTGCACCTGCGCACGGTCCATCAGCGGGAGTCGGCGGCCGGCGAGGCGTCGGCGCGCGTGGACGTCGAGGAGGTCGAGCAGACGGTGCTCAGCTACTTCGCGGACGCCGAGCGCGACACAGCCCGCCGGCAGCGCATGGTCCGCAAGGCGCTGGAGCGGCTCGGGCGCGACGGCATCGTCGACGAGGAGTCCGCAGGGCGGTACCGGATCAGCCCGATCGTGGAGATCGTGCTGAGCGCGCCGAAGCTGCGGGAGCTGAGCGACTGGCTGCGCGGGCGGGCGGGCGAAGACGCTTCCTCGGTGGTCGCAGAAGCGGCGCCCGCCGAGGAGCCCGGCTCGGACGATCCGGAGCAGGCGGACGACGACGCGCTCGAGGACGACGGCCTCGACGAGGACGCGGACCCGCCCACGGACGGCGTCCTGCCCGGGACCGATGTCGCGGACGACGAGCCGGCCGACGACGAGCCGCTGGACGACGAGCCGACCGACGACGACACCCCCGACCCGGAGGACGACCCCCGATGACGATGCTCGACACCCTCTTCGGCCTGATCCCCGCCGCCTCCCGCGGTCAGCAGTGGCTCGCCGAGGACCTGCAGCTGGTCAACTGGGGCGGCTACGACGGCGCGCACCGGGTCCGCTTCTCGCCGGGGGCCACACTGCTCTGCGGCGGCTCCGGCTCCGGCAAGTCCACGCTGATGGACGCCTACATCGCCCTGATGATGCCGCACACCACGCCGTTCAACGGCGCCTCGAACGGCGGAGTGACGGGCCGTCCGCGCGGCGAGGACCAGCGCAACATCCTCTCCTACGCGCGCGGCAAGCTCGACGAGTCGCGCACGGACGAGGGCACGACCATGCGCGTCCTGCGCGGCGACGGAGTCGACACCTGGACCGCCGTCGCGATGACCTGGGTCGACCACGACGGCTCGCGCTTCAGCGCGGTCCGCGCCTGGTATGTCCCGGCCGGCTCCCGGGTGCTCGAGGAGACCGTGCGGATCCGCGCGAGCGCCGAGGGCCCGGTCGACCTCGCCGCGCTCGACCGGGCGGCGGCGCACCGCTTCTCCGACGCGTCGCTGCGCGCGGCGGGGCTGGATCCGCTCGGCACCGACCGCGAGTTCTCGGCGCGTCTGCACGCGGTGCTCGGCATCGGAGCGGCGGGAGCCGGATCGAAGGCGATGAGCCTGCTCGCCCGCATCCAGGCCGGTCAGCAGATCACGACCGTCGACGACCTCTACAAGCGGCTCGTGCTCGAGGAGCCCGAGACCCTGGCCTCCGCCGACGCGGTCGTCGCCCACTTCGACGAGCTCGAGAGCACGCGGCAGCGGATGCTCACCGCGCGCCAGCAGGTCGCGGCACTCGAGCCGTTGCGGGGCCTGCGCCTGCGCATCGCCGCGTCCGCGGAGCGCGTGCGCCTCATCGACGCGCTCGGGGAGTTCGATGCCCCGGTGTCGCCGGCGGCCCTGTGGCGCGCTGAGCAGCGCCTCGGCCTGCTGCGCGACGTCGAGGTCGAGCTGCGCGAGCGCACCCGCGCCGTCGACGCCGTGCTCCGCGAGAAGCGGGCGCTCGCCGAGGCGGCGGAGTCGGAGCGGGACGGGCTCGCCGAGGTGCTGCGGGCCTCCGGCGGCGACCGCCTCGAGACGGCCCAGCGCGAGCTCCGCGAGGTGGAGCGGCGGCTGGGAGCGGCGCGCGAGAACCGCGCCCGGCTCGAGGAGGACCTGCGCGCTCTCGGCGAGCCGGAGACCACCCGCGAGCGGTTCGAGGCGGTGCTCGCCCGGGCGGCGAGCGCGGCCGACGCCAAGCGCAGCACCCGTGCGGCCTGGTCGGACGCGGTCGCCGAGCGGAAGGCCGCGGCGCGCGAGCTCGCCGAGCTCGAGGCGGAGCAGCGCTCGGCCTCGGACCGTCGGGACAGCATCCCCCGGCCTCTGCACGAGGCGCGCGAGCGGATCGCGGAGGCAGCCGGCCTCACCGCCGACGACCTGCCCTTCGTCGGCGAGCTGGTCGAGGTGCGTGCCGAGTTCGAGCCCTGGCGCGAGGCGTTCACGCTCGCCCTCGGCGGCTTCGCGACGACGCTGATGATCGACTCCGCCCACCTCGACCGCTTCCGCCGCGCCATCGACTCCCTCCGGCTCCCGGTCCGGCTCCGCTACGAGGGCGTGGAGACCGGGCTCGAGGAGGTGCGGGGCCTCGACCCGCAGACGCTCCCCGGGCGCCTCGACTACCGCGCCACTGCCTTCACCGGCTGGCTGCAAAACCGGCTCGAGGACCGCTTCGGCTACGTGTGCGTCGACAGCGCTGCGGAGCTCGGGCGCCACCGGCTCGCCCTGACCCTCACCGGTCAGCTCTCGCAGGGGCAGCGCGGTGCGCACGGCGGCCACGGCGCCGCGAACGTCCTCGGCTTCTCCAACTCCCGTCGACTCCGCGAGCTGAACGCCCTGGTCGAGGCGGCCCGGGCCCGCAGCGCGGCGGCCGTCTCGGCGGCGTCGGCGGCGGAGGAGGCCCTCGATGCGCTCGACGACCGGATGACGCGCCACGCCCGCCTCGCGCTGGTGAGCTGGGAGACGGTCGACGTCGAGTCGCTGCTCGCCGAGCAGGAGCGCTGGGAGGCGGTCGGCGCCGAGGCGGCGGAGGCGAACCCCGAGCTCGCCGGCCTGCAGGAGCAGATCGACGGGCTGCGCGGCCGCCTCGAGCGCCTCCGCCAGGAGATCGCGCGCGCCGGTGTGGAACGCGAGCGGATCGAGGCGGAGTGGGCCGTCGTGGTCGACGACGTCGACGCGAGCCAGGCGGTTCTCGATGCGGCGGAGCAGGCAGGACGCGAGCTCGACGACGACCAGCGCGCCTTCCTCGACGCCCGGTTCACGCTGACCGAGGCCGCGGCGTCCGGCAGCGCCTCGGACGTCCTGGTCCGCTTCGACGCAGCGCTCGCCACGGCAGCGCAGCGACTGGCGGAGGACCGCCGCTCCGCGGCCGAGGCGCACGAGCAGCAGCGCGAGAGCGCCGGCCGGATCATGGCCGGCTTCCTCGACCGCTGGCCGAACCCCAACCTGCTCGCGGACCCCGAGGCGTCCGCGGGCGACTTCGAGCGGCTGCTCGACGCCCTCGAGACCAGCGGCCTGCACCGGCTCGAGACCGAGTGGCGCGACAGCCTGCTCACGCTCTCCGGCAACGACCTCACGAGCTTCGACTCCACGCTCGGCCGCTCGCTGCGGGAGATCCGCGAGCGGATCGAGCCGATCAACGTGATCATGCAGGACCTGCCGTTCTACAACGACGGCCACCGCCTGCAGATCACGACGCGCGAGAACCAGTCGGAGGTGCGCCGTCGCTTCCGCCGCGAGCTCCGCGAGGTGCGCGCGCAGATCCAGGCCGTGTCCGCGGAGGAGGAGCGCGAGCAGGTCTACCGGCGGATGTCCCGGCTCATCCAGCGGCTGCGGCGCACCGCGCCCGACTTCGGCGACCTCGTCGACGTCCGCAACCACGTCCGGGTCAGCGCCGAGCGCGTGGACGCCGTCACCCGAGCGCACGTGGCGCTGTACGACCACATCGGCGAGAAGTCCGGCGGGGAGTCGCAGGAGCTGATCGCCTTCATCGTCGGAGCAGCGCTGCGCTACCAGCTCGGCGACGCGGGAGCCGACCGTCCCCGGTACGCCCCGGTCTTCATGGACGAGGCGCTGATCAAGGCCGACGCCCACTTCACCAAGCGGGCGATCGGTGCGTGGCGCGGTCTCGGCTTCCAGCTCGTGATCGGTGCCCCGAACGACAAGTACAGCGCGATCGAGCCGCACGTCGAGGTGGAGTACGACATCCTCAAGGACACGCGCGGACGCTCCTGGGCCAGGCCGAAGGTGGGCCTGGCCCCCTAGGGCTGCTCGCCGATCTTCGCGTGGCTGCGCGAGTAGGCGAAGTAGATCGCGAAGCCCACGGCCAGCCAGATCAGGAAGCGCAGCCAGGTCTCGATCGAGAGGTTGAGCATCAGGTAGGTGCAGATCAGGGCCGAGAGCAGCGGGAGCCACGGGTTCAGCGGGACCCGGAAGCCGCGCTTCAGGTCGGGCCGCTTGCGGCGCAGCACCACGACGCCGACCGAGACCAGCACGAACGCCGAGAGCGTGCCGATGTTGACCATCTCCTCGAGCACGCCGATCGGAGTGAGCCCGGCGAGCAGCGCGACGACGATGGTCACGACCACGGAGGTGAACCACGGCGTGCGCAGGCGCGGGTGGACGGTGGCCAGGCGCCGGGGGAGGAGTCCGTCGCGCGCCATCGCGAAGATGATGCGTGTCGCTCCGATCAGCAGCGTCAGCACGACGGTGGTCAGACCGGCGACGGCGCCGGCCGAGATGACCGTCGCCATCCAGGTCTGCCCGTGGTAGGCGAACGCGTTGGCGAGCGCGGCCGACGGGTCGAGCTCGCGGTAGGGGACCATGCCGGTCACGACGAGGGCGACGGCGCAGTACAGGACCGTGCAGATGATCAGCGAGGCGATGATGCCGATGGGCAGGTCGCGCTGGGGGCGGCGGGTCTCCTCCGCGGTCGTCGCGACGACGTCGAACCCGATGTAGGCGAAGAACACCAGGGAGGCGCCGGCGATGATGCCGCCGACCCCGAACGTGGCCGGCTCGATGCCCGAGAGGAACTGGAGCAGCGGCTGGGTCAGACCGGACGCGGACTGCGAGGGCTCGGCGGCGGGGACGAACGGCGTGTAATTGGCGGTGTTGACGAACTGCAGGCCCGCGATGATGACGAACAGGACGATGAACAGCTTGATCGCGACGAGCACCAGGTTGACGCGCAGCGATTCCTTGATCCCGAAGGTCATCAGCGCGCCGAGCACGAGGACGAGCAGGATCGCCGGCACGTCGACCACGCCGCCGTAGGTGAGCGCCGGCGGGAGGGTCACTCCCAGCTGCTGCAGCAGCGACCCGAGGTACGCGCTCCACCCCTGCGCGACCACGCTCGCTCCGAGGAACAGCTCGAGGATCAGGTCCCAGCCGATGATCCAGGCGAAGAGCTCGCCGAGGGAGGCGTAGGAGAAGGTGTAGGCGGAGCCCGACACCGGGACCGTGGAGGCGAACTCGGCGTAGCACATGGCCGCGAGGGCGCAGGCGAAGGCGGCGACGACGAAGCTCAGGACGATCGCCGGTCCGGCGATGTCATGGGCGGCGCGGCCGGTGAGGGTAAAGATGCCGGCGCCGATGACGACTCCGACGCCGAAGACCGTGAGATCGAGCGCGGTCAGCGACTTCTTGAGCTTGTACTCGGGCTCATCGGTGTCGGCGATCGACTGCTCGACGGACTTGGTGCGGAGGAGGCTCACGGTGGTTCTCTCTGTGGGCTGCGGGGTGGAGGCGCGAGGGCCACTGGGGAGGATAGCGGGGCGGGCGCCTCTGCCGCGCCGGGCGTCGCGCGAGTACGCTTCCCGGCCATGAGCAGGATCTTCTCCGTGGCGTTCGCCGACGTGCACCCCCTCTACGTGGCGAAGGCGGAGCGCAAGGGCCGGACGAGGGAGGAGGTCGACGAGGCGGTCCGCTGGCTCACCGGCTTCTCGGACGAGGAGCTGGCCCGGCACCTCGAGAGCAGGACGACCTTCGAGGAGTTCTTCGCGGCGGCGCGCCTGCCTCCGCAGGCCTCGGCGATCACGGGGGTGATCTGCGGCGTGCGGGTCGAGACGATCGAGGATCCGCTGATGCAGCGCATCCGGTACCTCGACAAGCTGATCGACGAGATCGCGAAGGGACGGCCGATGGCGAAGGTGCTGCGGGCTCCCGCGGCCGGCTGAGCCGCCGGCCCCGGGCGCTCCTCCACAGGCGCCGATCCGCTCCGGTTCTCCCCGGTCCGGGCCGGCGGGATCTCGCGCCGCCGGCGACGCGAGCAGGGTGTCGGACATGACATTCACACAGCGAACCCCTGCTCCTCCGTCCCGCCGCCGCGATCCCGAAGTCCTGCGGGCGAGCGCGATCCAGGACCTCCTGGCGGCCGTCCCCTCCATCATCGGCATCCGTCCGGAGGAGTCCGTCGTGGTGGTGCCGTTCCTCGGCACGCGCGCCGGAGGCGGCTTCCGGATCCCGCTCCCGGAGACGCTGCGCGGGATGGAGGCGGAGGCGCTGGCGGGCGGCTGCGCGGCCATGATGGAGACGATGCCGCGGGCCACCGGTGTGCTGGTGGTGGTCTGCACCCGTGCGGGCTACGCCGAGGAGCGGGGGATCCCGCATCTCGACCTCGGCCACGCGGTGCTCCGGCGCCTGGAGCGCACGCGCCTGGACATCATCGCCGTGGCCTGCATCGCCGCCGACGGGTGGGGGCGCTACACGGACGCCGAGGAGTGCCGCAGGCCACGTCCGCTCCTCGAGATCGAGCGGAGCGAGACCGGCGTCCTCGCCCGAGCGGTGGCCGACGAGCCACTGGACATCGACGCGCTCTCCGTGCTGCCGCCGGTCGCCGAGGAGGATCGCGCGCTCGTCGCGGAGGTGCTCCGCCGGCCGCCCCTGGTCGGCGACACGGAACGGCTCGTCGAGCGCTGGCTCAGCGGACCGCGGGACGTCCGCCGCGAAGGACTGATCGTGCGGACCCTGCAGTCGCCGCCCCTCCGCGACCGGGTGACCGTGCAGATCGCGCGGAGCCCGCAGGCAGGAGTGGGAGTGCCGCCCGGCGCGGTGGGCGACGCCCGCGCCGGAACGGACGACGACCACGACCTCGAGCTGTCGGCCCTGCTGCTCGGCAGCGGGCGTGCTCCGGAGCGCGGCCGTCTGGCGCGGGCGACCGGGCTCCTCGCCCGCGCCGCCGCGCTGGCGCCGGAGGAGGCGCGCTCCTCCGTGCTCACCGTTCTCGCGTGGTGCTGGTGGGCGAGGGGAGTCTCGAGCCTCGCGGGGCTCCACCTCGACGAGGCGCTGCGGCTCGACCCCGACGACTCGATGGCCCGGCTCTACGCCTCGCTGTTCGCGGCCCGCCCCCTGCCGGACTGGGTGCTCGCGGCCGCTGCCGAGGCCCTCGATGCCGCGAGCGCCTGAGGTCGGGCGCGGGCCGGTGCGCTCGCCCGGAGACGGATGCTCTTGCGCGGGGGAGGGGACGGCCCTAATGTGCAACCACATGGTTGTACGAATGGACGCCGACATCGACCTGCTCTTCCGGGCGCTGGCCGACAGCACCCGCCGCGACATCGTCGCCCGGGTGCTGGTCGGCGAGCAGTCCGTCTCCGCACTCGCGGCGCGCTACGAGATGTCGTTCGCGGCGGTGCAGAAGCACGTGGCCGTCCTCGAGCGGGCGGCACTCGTCCGCAAGCGGAGGAGGGGGCGGGAGCAGCTGGTGCAGGGCGAGGTCGCCGCAGTGCGGCGGGCGTCGCGCCTGCTCGACGCCTACGAGCAGCTGTGGGCGGGGAGGATCGACCGCATGTCGGACCTCCTCGACGAGGAGTGACACCCGCGAGCCGACCGGCGCGCGGGATCTGCTGGAGGGAGAGGCGCGATGAGCGTGCTGCAGTCCGTGAAGGACATCGAGGAACTGACCCTGACCGTGACCGCCGAGTTCGACGCGGGGATCGAGCGCGTCTGGCTCCTCTGGACGGATCCGCGCCGCCTCGAGCGCTGGTGGGGGCCGCCGACCTGGCCGGCGACCTTCGAGCGGCACGAGCCGGTCGAGGGCGGACGGAGCGCCTACGTCATGACGGGACCGGACGGCGAGCAGGCGCGCGGCTGGTGGCGCGTGACCCGGGTGGAGGAGCCGACGCGGTTCGAGTTCGAGGACGGCTTCGCCGACGAGCGGGGCGACCCGGTCGACGCGCTGGGGATCACCCGGGCCACGGTCACCCTCGACGAGATCGAGCCGGGGCGCACGCGGATGGTCCTCAGCAGCCGTTTCGAGTCGGTCGAGCAGCTCGAGCAGATGGTCCAGATGGGCATGGAGGACGGACTCCGCCAGGCGATGGGGCAGATCGACGCGATCCTGCTCGAGGACTGAGTCGGCGCCCATGGAGGTTCGGCGCTCGCCGCGCCGAGCCTCCGCGCTACTGCTCGGGGTCGGTGAGGGCGGCGGCGTAGGCGCGGACGGAGCGCTGGTACCGGGGGAGCCCCGGAGCCAGCGCCTCCAGCGCGATCCGCAGGGCCTCGTCGACGCGCCCGGCGCTGTGCAGGGCGAGCGCGAAGAACACCTCCCGCGCGGAGCCCACCGCGGGGTGCGCGGCGGCGCCGGCGAGGAGGTCGATCGCCTCATCGGTGCGGCCGAGGTTCCGGAGTGTCGAGGCGTACTGGATCGTCAACCGCGCCCGCCGCTCGTCATCCAGGCCGGCTGCGAGGGCGCGCTCGTACTCGACCGCCGCCTCCGCCTCGTGTCCCGCGCTGTCGAGGGCGCCGCCCAGCTCGAAAGCGGCGACTCCGTCGTGTCCCGGATAGCGGGCTGCGAGGACGCGCATCCGCTCGACGACGCCGTCCGGGTCGTCCTGAGCGTCGAGGCGCTCGACCGCCGCGAGCCAGAGGGCGAGCGCGTCGGTCTCGGGGCGATCGGGGTCGGAGGCGCGTGTCTCGGTCACGCCTCCGACGCTACCGCGCCCGCACAGTGCGGGGAGCGGGGCTACGAGGCGGTCGAGTCGGCGCCGTCGTCGTCCGACTCGCCGTCGTCGGAGCCGGAGGTGCCCGCTCCGACCGGCGCGGCGCGTCGCCCGGCCTCGATCAGGGCGGTCGACGCAGCCGCTCCGCCGATCAGGGCGAACAGCGCCCAGCCGGCTCCCCACTTGCGCTTGCCGAACAGGGCGTCGAACGAGAGCGCGCCGGGGCCGTCCGCGACGATCGCGGCCGTCGCCGCGACGAGGACGGCGTTGTACTCCCACCCGCCGCCCGCGTTCCACAGGCCGTTGCTCCAGTGCACCTTGCGCACGGCGGTGACCATCGTGGCGACGAGTCCGGCGGCGGCGAGCGGAGTCGCGGCGCCGAGAGCGAGAGCGGCGCCTCCGGCCGTCTCGGTCACCGCTGCGGCGACGGCGTTGCGCCGGGCCGGGTGCATCTCCAGGCTCGACATCATCTGCTCGGTGCCGTCGAGGCCGGGGCCGTCGAACGAGCCCCGCAGCTTCTGCAGACCGTGTCCGACGAAGAGCCCGCCGACGGCGAGACGGAGAACGAGTGAGCCGACCTTCATGGTGACCTCCGGGGTGGGGTGGGGACGTGTAGTGCGAGGGTCCCGGCTGCGCCGCGCCCGGTCAAGGGGTCGCGCCCGGTGAGCGGGCCGCGCGGAAGGTGTGCGCGCTCGGGGAGGGCTCAGAGCAGCGTGTAGGCGGAGGCGTCCATCATCACGGTGCCGTCGGTGCACACCTGGAGCTCGGCGGGGGCGCGGACCGCGCCGTCCGGGGCGTCGAGGACCTCGGCGACGAGGTACGCGGAGGTCCCGACCGTGCAGCCGTAGGCGCCGGGGGAGTGCCAGGCGACCCGGACGTCCGCCCGGGCGCCCGGGACGAGGATCACGGGAGCGTCGGGGTTCGGGCCGGACGCGTCGGCGACCGCGCTGATCCGGTTCCCGTCGGCGTCGGTCGCGTAGACGCCGGGGATGCCCGCGAGAGCGCAGTCGGAGGAGGAGGTGCTGGTGAGCACGAGGTCGAAGGCGCTGTTCCCGGCACCCGACGCGTCGGGGTCGGGGCGGTACTCCATCGTCAGGTCGGAGCCCGTGCAGCGCGCCGCCGCCGGATCCGCGGCGGGAGAACCGGTCGACGAGGGCTCGGGGGTCGCCGTGACCGTCACGGTCACGGTGGGAGTCGGCGTCGGAGCGGGAGTCGGCGAAGACGTCGGGGTCGCGGTCGCGGTCGGTGTCGGGAGCGGCGTCCGCGCGGACGGGGCTCCGCCGCTGCCCGCGCAGCCGGTGAGGACGAGGACGAGTGCTGCTGCTGCCAGCGCGGAGGCGCCGGTCCGGTGCGAGAACGTGCTCATGTCCGCAGTCTGCCACCGCCCGGACCGATCGGCCCCGCGGATCCGCGAGCATTCTCGGAGGTCCCGGTCAGGGAGGCGGAGGACGGATGCGGCGGGCGTCCGGAGGTGCCCCTCCTCGCGCCCGCCGCACCGGGGTCGGCGCTAGACGCGGACGACCATCTTCCCGGTGTTGCCGCCGCGCATCATCGAGAGGAACGCGTCCACGGCGTGGTCGATGCCGTTGACGACGGTCTCGTCGTAGGCGATCTCTCCGTCGGCGAACCAGCCGGCCATCAGCCGGTTGAACTCCGGCGAGTGGTCGAGGTAGCCGGACAGCGTGAATCCGCGCAGCGTGAGACCGCGGGTGATGATGTTCGCCATGTTGTCGGGGCCGGGTGTCTTCTCGGTGCTGTTGTAGCCGGCGATCGCTCCGCAGAGCGCCGCGCGGCCGCCGTCGCGGAAGGCGTCGAGGGCCGCTTCGAGGTGGTCGCCGCCGACGTTGTCGAAGTACACGTCGATCCCGTCGGGCGCGGCCTCGGCCAGCTGCTCGCGGACCGGGCCGGAGTGGTAGTCGAAGGCGGCGTCGTAGCCGTACTTCTCGGTGAGCAGGGCGACCTTCTCGGCCGAGCCCGCGGATCCGACGACCCGCTCGGCTCCGAGGAGGCGCGCGATCTGACCGGCGGCCGAGCCGACGGCTCCCGCGGCGCCCGAGACGAAGACGGTGTCGCCCTCCTTCATGCCCGCGATGGCGGTGAGCCCGACGTACGCGGTGAGTCCGGTCATCCCGAGGATGCCGAGGCGGAGCGAGAGCGGCACTCCGGGGATCTCGGGGACGACGCGGAACTGCGACGACTCGGCCTGCACGACGTCGCGCCAGCCGAGCTGGTGCAGGACCGCGCTGCCGACGGGGAACGCGGGGTCGTCGGAGACGGTCACCCGGCCGACGGCACCGCCGGTCATGGTCTCGCCGAGGGCGAAGGGCGGGGTGTAGCTCTTCACGTCGTTCATGCGGCCGCGCATGTAGGGGTCGACCGAGAGGAAGGCGTTCTCGACGCGGATCTCGCCCGCGGCCGGGTCGCCGTACTCGACGGTCGCGGTCCGGAAGTCCTCGGCGACGGGCCAGCCGTCGGGGCGGCGGACGAGCTGGATCTGGGTGCTGGTGACGGTGCTCATAGGACCTTTCGTGGTGGTGGATCGGAGGGGATCAGAGTGAGAGGCCGACGGCGAGCGCGATCACCGCGAGCAGACCCGGGGTCATCTGGGTCAGCGCGGCGCGGCGCTTGGTCGGAGCGGAGAGGAGCAGGACGAGTGCTGCGGCGACCATCGATCCGGCGCCGGCGAAGACGAGGGCCGCGCCGACGGCGGTGGCGCCGATCGCGACGGCGACGATGCCCGCCACGGTGACGACGGCGAGGAAGAGGTTGTAGAAGCCCTGGTTGTAGGCCATCTCCTTCGTCGCCTCCGCCTCGCCGGCGGTCGTGCCGAACGTCGTTCGGGCGCGCGAGGTCGTCCAGAGGACCGACTCGAGCACGAAGATGTAGACGTGCAGCGCCGCGGCGAGAGCGGCGAGCACCAGTCCGAGAACGATCACGGCGGGCCTCCAGGCGATGGTCGTGGTGCGGAGGGCTCCGCACCGATTGTGTAACGACCAGTCCACAATATACTGGAGCGAGCGGTCCGCGCCAGTGCGGCGCCGCAGCTGTCACCCCTCAGGAGGAGCACCGTGGGTCGCACGCAGGGCTTCGACACCGAGCAGGTCGTCCGCGCCGCCCGCGCCGTCTTCTGGGAGAGCGGCTTCGAGGAGGCGTCCCTCCCGGACCTGGAGTCCGCGACCGGACTGCGCCGCTCCAGCCTCTACCACGCCTTCGGCAGCAAGCGTGGGCTCTTCGACGCTGCCGTGCAGAGCTACCTCGACGAGGTGGTGCGGCCCCGGCTCGCCCCGCTCGTCGATCCGCGAGGGGCGTCGCCGACGGCGCTCGAGGAGTACTTCACCGGGCTGCGGGCGGCGCTCGCCGACTCTCGCACGCTCTCCGCGAGGAGCGGCTGCCTGCTGCTCAACGCCGCGGGCGCGCCGATCGCGCGCGACGACGCCGTGCGCGAGGTGATCGCCGACTACCGGGCCGAGCTGCTGGGCGCACTGCGCGCCGGAGCGCTGGCCCGCTGGCCCGACGCGCAGGCGTGGGCGTCGGCTCAGGCGGACGTCCTCGTGTCGCTCCTGGTGGCCGCGCTCGTGCTGGCCCGCGTCGATCCGGCGCAGTCGCTCGCCACCGTGGACGCCGCGCTCGCGCTCGTCCGATCCTCCGCGCTCTGACGGCCGTCGCGACGAACGCCGGAGCACCGCTCTCGCGCCGGGCCCGCCCTCGCAGCCGGCGCGCCGGGTCGGCCCGCACAGCACGACGCCCCCGTGCGCCTCGCGTCCCGGTGGGACGGATGCGCGCGGGGGCGTCGGACGGGGTCAGTCGGTTCCGGCGTCGAACGCCGCACCCTCCGAGGCCAGGTCGGTGGCGCGTCCGAGCGCATCGGCCGCTGCGGACCCGCCGCCCTCGGTGATCGCGTCGGCCTCGCCGATCTCGAGCTCGCCGACGAGCTCGGCGGTCGGACCGCCGACGAGGCCGGCGGCCGCGTACTGCTCGAGCCGCGAGCGGGAGTCGGCGATGTCGAGGTTGCGCATCGTGAGCTGCCCGATGCGGTCCTCGGGGCCGAAGGCGGCGTCGCCGACCCGCTCCATCGAGAGCTTGTCCGGGTGGTAGCTCAGCGCGGGGCCGGTCGTGTCGAGGATCGTGTAGTCGTCGCCGCGGCGCAGACGCAGGGTGACCTCCCCGGAGACGGCCGAGCCGACCCAGCGCTGGATGGACTCGCGCAGCATCAGCGACTGCGGGTCGAGCCAGCGGCCCTCGTACATCAGGCGGCCGAGACGGCGGCCCTCCGAGTGGTACTGGGCGACGGTGTCCTCGTTGTGGATCGCGTTCAGCAGGCGCTCGTAGGCGATGTGCAGCAGCGCCATGCCGGGGGCCTCGTAGATGCCGCGGCTCTTGGCCTCGATGATCCGGTTCTCGATCTGGTCCGAGACGCCGAGCCCGTGGCGTCCGCCGATCGCGTTCGCCTCGAGCACGAGCGCGACGGCGTCCGAGAACTCGACGCCGTTCAGCGCGACGGGGCGGCCGGCCTCGAAGCGCACCGAGACGACCTCGGAGGCGATCTCGACCTCGTCACGCCACGACGCGACCCCCATGATCGGCTCGACGAGCTCGAGGCCGCTGGAGAGCTCCTCGAGGCGCTTGGCCTCGTGGGTGGCGCCCCAGATGTTGGCGTCGGTCGAGTAGGCCTTCTCGGTGGCGTCGCGGTAGGGGAAGCCGCGGGCGACCAGCCACTCCGACATCTCGGTGCGGCCGCCGAGCTCGTTGACGAACTGCACGTCGAGCCAGGGCTTGTAGATGCGCAGGCGGGGGTTGGCGAGCAGGCCGTAGCGGTAGAACCGCTCGATGTCGTTGCCCTTGTAGGTCGAGCCGTCGCCCCAGATGTCGACGCCGTCCTCGCGCATGGCGCGGACGAGGAGGGTGCCGGTCACGGCGCGGCCGAGGGGGGTGGTGTTGAAGTAGGTCTTGCCGCCGGAGCGGATGTGGAAAGCGCCGCACTGCAGGGCGACGAGCCCCTCCTCGACCAGCGCGCTCTTCGCGTCGACGAGGCGCGAGATCTCGGCGCCGTACTGGGCCGCGCGGGACGGGACGCTCTCGATGTCGGGCTCGTCGTACTGGCCGATGTCGGCCGTGTACGTGCAGGGCACCGCGCCCTTCTCGCGCATCCAGGCGACGGCGACGGATGTGTCGAGGCCTCCCGAGAATGCGATTCCGACACGCTCGCCCACGGGCAGACTGCTCAACACTTTCGACATGCCTCCGATTTTAGGAGGAACGGGGACCTCCTCCGTGCCGCGGGAGGTCCGAGCCGCCTCCCGGGGCGCCCGCGCGGAGTGCGCTCCGGCCGTGGGAGCACGTCCTCCGTCGATCCGCGTCGATCGCCGCCGCCCCCGACCGGGGCGCGCGAGCCGGCCGGAGGCTCCGTGGTCCGGAGGTGGCGCCCGCGCAGCCGGCGCGGATCGCCCGCTCCGGCTGAGTGGTTCCGCGCGGCCCGGATGGACGGCCGTGGCGAGCGCGTGCCAGGCTCCGCTCGACCCCGGCTTCCGCCGCCGCCGCCTCCGAAAGGGCTCTCCGTGCCACGACCTCCTCATCGCCTCGCGGCGATGGCCCTCGCCTGCCTGCTCGCCGCGGGCGGTTCCGCCGCTCTGGCGCCGTCCGCCCTCGCGACGCAGGCCGTCGCCGAGACTCCGACCGCCTTCGTCCCGGGGGAGACTCCGCCCGCAGAGGCGCGCGGATCGCAGACCTACACGAACGCTCTCCTCGGCGGCGACTCGCTCGACGCGGGGGAGCGCATCTTCTCGAACGGAGACTCCGCGAGCTTCGAGATGCAGGCGGACGGCAACGCCGTGATCTACGACGCCGGGCGCCGCCCCGTCTGGAGCACCAGGACCCAGGGCACCGGAGCGACCACGGTGCGGATGCAGGAGGACGGCAACCTCGTCGTCGTGACCGGCTCCGGCACGCCCGTCTGGGCGTCCGGGACCGCGGGAGAGACCGGCGCGCTCGCCCTCATCCAGGACGACGGGCAGCTCGTGCTCGTCCGCCCGAACGGGGACACGGCCTGGTCCTCGGCCGACGAGCAGGCGCCCGAGCCGGAGCCGATCGCCGACGTCCTCGACAGCGGGCGCGAGCTCGCTCCGGGACAGCAGCTGACCGCCTCGGACGGCCGCTCGCGCGCCGCGATGCAGAGCGACGGCAATCTCGTCGTCTCCGTGGACGGATCGCCGCGCTGGAGCTCCGTCACCTCCGGAGCGGGCAACCGCCTCGCGATGCAGACCGACGGGAACGCGGTGGTCTCGGCCCCCGGGTCCGGCGTGCGCTGGCAGGCGGGAACGCCCGGGAACCCGGGCGCGCGGATGCGGATGCAGAACGACGGCAACCTGGTGATCACCGCCGCCTCCGGACGGCCGCTCTGGGCGAGCTCGACCTCGCGCGCGCCTGAGATCCGCGACGTCCTCTCCTCCGGCTCGCGGCTCAGCCGGGGACAGCAGCTCACCTCGCCGGACGGCCGGTCGCGCGCCTCCCTGCAGGGCGACGGCAATCTCGCGGTCTACTCGCGGGGGGACGTCCGCTGGGGCGCCGGCACCCAGGGCGAGGGCGAGACGCTCTCGATGCAGTCGGACGGCAACGCCGTGGTCACCTCCGCCTCGGGCCGACCCCTGTGGGCCTCGGGTACGGCGGGCAACCCGGGATCCCGCCTGCAGATGCAGAACGACGGCAACCTGGTCGTCTACTCCGCCTCGGGCCGCGCGCTGTGGGCGAGCGACACCCCTCCGGCGCCGCCCGCGCCCGCCGTCCGGGACACCCTCTCCTCCGGGAGCCGGCTCGCGTCCGGACAGCTGCTGCACTCCTCCGACGGAGGGAGCGAGGCGGTCATGCAGGGCGACGGCAACCTCGTCGTGTACTCGCGCGGCTCGGCCCGCTGGGCGGCCGGCACGTCCGGAGGCGGCAACCGGCTCGAGATGCAGTCCGACGGCAACGCCGTGGTCTACGCGGGCTCCGGCGGAGCGCGCTGGCAGTCCGGCACGGCGGGCAGCCCGGGCTCCCGGATGGTCATGCAGAACGACGGCAATCTGGTGATCTACTCGCCGCAGGGCCGCGCACTCTGGGCGAGCGCGCAGGCCGCGGCGCCGGCGCCGGGTCCGCGACCGAATGGGCCGATCAGGACGTGCCGGTCATTCTCGAACTGGGCAGAAGCGAACGCCTGGTTCCAGACCTACGCCAACGCCGGCAACCTGGATGGGGACGGGGACGGCGTCCCCTGTCAGGATCTTCCAGGCGCACCCCGCCGGAACTGACCCGTGCCCATCGAGAGGGCGGGAGTTCCGAGTCTCTCCTTTCCTCCTCTGTGGCGGTCGTGGCCGGTCGGTGCACCGGCCGCTCCCGCGCCGCCGGGCGACCCGGCATGCTGGGGCAGGACTCCGCCGACGACGCGGATCGGAAGGACGCCATGACCCCGACGACCCCCTCCAGCCGCGAGAGCCTGCTGGTCACCCCCGACGAGCTCGCCGAGCTCATGGCCTCCACCGAGCCGCCGCTCGTCCTCGACGTGCGATGGCGTCTCGACCGGCCCGACGGCCGCCCGGAGTACCTCGCGGGTCACCTGCCCGGCGCGGTGCACGTCGACCTCGATCACGAGCTGGCCGCCCACGGCGAGCCGGAGGAGGGGCGCCACCCGCTGCCTCCGATCGAGGTGCTGCAGGAGGCGGCGCGCGGCTGGGGGCTCAGCCGGGGCCGGTCCGTCGTCGTGTACGACGACGCGCAGAGCGTCCCGGCCGCGCGGGCCTGGTGGCTGCTGCGGGCGACAGGAGTGGAGGACGTCCGCCTGCTCGACGGGTCGCTCGCCGGCTGGATCCGCTCAGGGCGGGAGCTCGAGACGGGCGGCGTCCCTCGCGAGCGGGGCGACGTCGAGCTGGCCTACGGTCGGCTCCCGGTGCTGGACATCGACGAGGCGGCGGCGCTGCCCTCGGCGGGCGTCCTGCTCGACGCCCGCGCCCCTGAGCGGTACCGCGGCGAGGTCGAGCCGATCGACCCGCGGGCGGGCCACATCCCCGGCGCTCGGAACGCTCCCGCGTCCGCGGCGCTCGACTCCGAGGGGCGGTTCCGGCCCGCCTCCGACCTGCGCGCCGGATTCGAGGCGCTCGGCGTGCGGGAGCACGCCCCCGTCGGCGTGTACTGCGGTAGCGGCGTCTCGGCCGCGGTCGACGTCGTCGCGCTCACGCTCGCGGGCTTCGCGCCGGCGCTCTACCCGGGCTCCTGGTCGCAGTGGTCGAGCACGCCGGGCCGGACGGTGGCGACCGGCCCGGAGGCCTGAACCGCCTGCTCCGGAGCGCCCGCGGAGCTCAGCTGAGGCGGGAGTGCTCGCCGAGGTGGTGCCAGGTGCGGTTGTGGTAGACGAGCGGCGCCGTGGTCTCGGAGTCCTCGGGTACGTGGGCCTCGAGGGCGTGCACGGCGACGATCGTGGACGATCCCGCCTCCATGCGGTTGATCACCGTGCCGCGGATCCAGGCGGCGGCACCCGGGAAGAACGGCTCGCCCGTGGGCAGCCGCGACCAGAGCGACGTGTCGGCGAAGCGGTCGATGCCGCTGGTCGAGCCCAGACGCGCCAGGTCGAGCTGCTCCGCCCCGAGCAGGTGCACGACCAGCGTCTCGGACGCCTGGATGGCCGGAGAGCTGGACGAGGCGGACGAGAGCGAGAAGACGAACAGCGGCGGCTCGGCGCTCACCGAGAAGACGGAGGTCGCGGTCAGGGCGACCGGGCCGGTGCCCGGGTCGGCGGTGATCAGCGCGACTCCGGCGGCGTGGTTGCGGAACGCGAGCTTGAAGTCCTCCGGGGATAGTCCGGCGAAGGCGCGGTGCTCCGGCTCGCGGTCCGGGGTGGTGGCGAGGTTCTCGCGGCTCATCGGAGACTCCTGATCGATCGAGGGTGCGGCACGGGGTGGTGGCCCGCCGTCGCGCCGCAGCACGGCTCCTCCAGACTGGCGCACAGGCCGGGGGAGGGCCGCCCCATTGCGGAGTATGACGCCGCCACCTCGGGGAACGCCGATCCGCCGCTCCCTGTTCCCGATCACGCCGGATCGGGTGCGCGTCGTCGGCGCCGGCGTCCGCGCACCCGTCGCTCGCCCTCAGCGCAACCCGTCGCTGCGGCCGCGGTCTGCGCGCAGACTCGAGGGCATGGCCCACCGTCAGCGCACGTCCACCGCGCATCCCGAGAGCAAGACCTGCGCCTCCTGCGGTCGCGAGATCGAGTGGCGCGCGAAGTGGGCGCGCGACTGGGAGGACGTCCGCTACTGCTCGGACGCCTGCCGCCGTCGCGGAGTCGGACCGGAGGAGGCGCGCCTCGAGGAGGAGATCCGCACCGTCCTGCTCGCGCGAGCGGCGTCGTCGACGGCGTGCCCGTCCGAGGTCGCGCGCCGGGTCGGCGGCGAGGAGTGGCGGCCGCTGATGGAGCCCGTGCGCCGGGCCGCGCGCCGCCTGGTCGACCGGGGCGAGATCGACATCGTGCAGGGCGGACAGGTCGTCGACCCCTCGCGGGCGAAGGGCCCGATCCGGCTGCGGCGGCGCCCCGGCGGACCCCTGTCGCCGGGCGGCGCCGCGGGCTAGCCTCAGCAGATGCCCAGCAGCGACGCCGTCGTCCTCACCGTCCCCGGACCGCACGGCGACCGGGAGGTGCGGATCTCGAGCCCCGAGCGCGTGCTGTTCCCGGAGCCGGGCATCACCAAGCGCGAGGTCGCGGAGTACCTGATCGCCGTCGGCGAGCCGTTCGTCGCGGCGAACGGCGGCCGCCCCGTCTCGCTGCAGCGCTTCTCCTCCGGGATCGAGGGCGAGCAGTTCTTCTCGAAGAATCCGCCCAAGGGCGCGCCCGAGTACGTCCGGTCGGTCCCGGTGACGTACCCGAGCGGGCGGGTGCATCCGCAGCTCGTGATCGACGAGCCCGCGGCCGCCGTCTGGGCGGCGCAGATGAACACCGTCGTCTTCCACCCGTGGGCGTCCCGCGCCGATGCGCCCGACCTGCCCGACCAGCTCCGGATCGACCTCGACCCGCAGCCCGGCACCGACGTCGCCGACGCGGTCGTCGCCGCGCACGCGCTGCGGGAGGTCCTGCGGGAGGCCGGCCTCGACCCGTTCGTGAAGACGTCCGGCAACCGCGGCCTGCACGTCTTCGCGCCGATCGTCGCCGAGCACGAGTTCCTCGACGTCCGCCACGCGGTGATCGCCGCGGCGCGCGAGCTGGAGCGGCGGATGCCCGAGCAGGTCACGACGGCGTGGTGGAAGGAGGAGCGCGGCGAGCGGATCTTCGTCGACTTCAACCAGGCCAACCGCGACCGCACGATCGCCGGTGCCTACAGCCCGCGGCCGCTCGCGCACGCTCCCGTCTCCACTCCGCTGGACTGGGACGAGCTCGACGGCGTCGACCCGCGGGCCTTCACGATCCGCACGGTCCCGGCGCGCCTCGCCGAGCGCGGTGATCCGTGGGCCCGGATGCACGACGCCCCCGGTCACCTCGACGCCCTGCTCGGCTGGTGGGAGCGCGATGTCGCCGCCGGCCTCGGCGAGCTGCCGTTCCCGCCCGACTTCCCCAAGATGCCGGGCGAGCCGCCCCGCGTGCAGCCCAGCCGCGCGAAGAAGGCCTAGCCGAGGACGTCGCCGAGGTCGTACGCGGTCGGCTGCTCCAGCTGCTCCATGGTGCAGGAGGCGGCGTCGCGGTCAGGGCGCCAGCGCTCGAACTGCACGGTGTGCCGGAAGCGGTCGCCCTCGCGCTGGTCGTAGCGGACCTCGAGCACGAGCTCGGGACGCAGGCGCACGAAGGAGGTGTCGCGGCCGCTCGAGAACCGGCTCCGCTCGCCCTCGCCGCGCACCGGTGCTCCCTCCGCGTCGCGCTCGACCGCGGGCGCGAGCTCCTCCAGCAGCTGCACGCGACGCTCGTCGCTGAAGGCCGAGGCCCCGCCGACCTGGCGGACCTCTCCGTCGTCGCCGTGCAGGCCGAGCAGGATCGAGCCCACGCCCGGCTTGGAGGCGTGCTCGCGGTACCCGATCGCGATCACGTCGGCCGTGCGGTGGTGCTTGACCTTGAGCACGGCGCGCTTCCCGGGGGAGTAGGGCGCGGCCAGGGGCTTCGCCACGACGCCGTCCAGTCCTGCGCCCTCGAAGCGCTCCAGCCAGTCGCGCGCCAGGGCCTCGTCGTCGGTGGCGCGGCCGAGGTGCAGCGGATGCGGGACGCCGGCCATCACCGCGGCGAGCGCCTCCCGCCGCGCCGAGTACGGCTCCTCGAGCATGCTGCGCCCGTCCACGGCGAGCAGGTCGAAGGCGACGAGCATCGCCGGGGTGGTCTCCGCCAGCATCCTCACGCGGCTCGCGGCCGGATGGATGCGCTGCGAGAGCAGGTCCCAGTCGAGCCGCTGCGCTCCCGGCTCGCCGGTCGCCAGGACGATCTCGCCGTCGAGCACGCAGCCGTCGGGGAGCAGCCGGAGGAAGGCCTCGACGAGCTCGGGGAAGTACCGGGTCAGCGGCTTGGAGCCGCGGCTCCCGATCTCGCACTCGCCGCCGGAGACCGAGACGATCGCGCGGAACCCGTCCCACTTCGGCTCGTAGGAGTATCCGCCCTCGACTGCGGTCTGCTCCGGCACCGCCGGAACGGCCTTGGCGAGCATCGGGGCGAGGGGGAGCGCGAACGGGAGGTCCATGCCCTGATCATCCCGGCCGCGGTCTCCGACCGCACCCCCTTCCGGAAGGCTGTGGACCGGGACGTTCCGGGCCCGCCGCGGAGGTTCGAGGCGTAGCGTTCCCGGCATGAGCATTGACTGGAAGCGCTGGACGCCCGTCGCCGTCGTCCCCGCGGTCGTCGTCGCCGCGGCCGTCGCCCTCCCCCTCTCGGCGAGCGCCGCGGGGGACCTCCCCGAGAAGTCCGCCGCCGACCTCCTCGCCTTCGTCGCCGAGAGCGACGCCACGGCGTTCTCCGGCGAGATCCAGCAGACCTCGGACCTCGGCCTGCCCGACCTCTCGGCGCTCGGCGGCTCCGCCGGCTCGGCGTCCGCCGACCCCGCCGACTCCGTCGTCGAGCTCGCCACGGGCTCGCACCAGGCGCGCGTGTACGTCGACGCCGAGAAGGGCGCGCGCCTCCAGGTGCTCGACCGGCTGGCCGAGCGCGACGTCGTCGCCTCGACGACCGACGGAGTCTGGATCTACGACTCGAGCGCGAACACCGCCACCCACCTCGTGCCTCCCGCGGGCGGAGCCCCCGAGGCCTCGCCGGGCGCTCAGGTCGTCACGCCGTCGTCCGCCGCCGAGCAGCTGCTCGCCGCGATCGACCCGACGACCACAGTCGCGGTCGGCTCGGACGTCAGCGTCGCCGGGCGCGACGCGTACGAGCTCGTGCTCACGCCCCGCGACGGCGGCACCCTCGTGGGCTCCGTGACCGTCTCGGTCGACGGCGAGACGGGCCTCCCGCTCGGGGTAGCCGTGACCGCCCGCGGGGGCACCGCGCCCTCGTTCAGCGTCGCGTACACGAGCATCGACTTCTCGACACCCGACGCGTCCCTCTTCTCCTTCACGCCCCCGGCCGGCGCCGAGGTGACGGAGCAGGCCGCTCCGGTCGACGACGCGGCGGACGCCTCCGACGCGCCCGCCGCGGGCACGGCCGAGCACTCCGACGTCGTCACCACGGGCTCCGGCTGGACGAGCGTCGTCGAGCTGCCCGCCGGTGACGCCGACGCGCTCTCCTCGCTCGACGCTGTCACCACGCCGGTCGACGGCGGCCGCATCCTCTCCTCCGCCCTGCTGACCGTCCTCGTCACCGACGACGGACGCGTCCTCGCCGGCGCGGTCCCGGCCGAGACGCTCCGCGACGCGGCCTCCGCTCGGTGACGGCGGGCGAGCTCGCAGTCGAGACGCGGGGCCTCACCAAACGCTTCGGGCGCCAGGAGGCGGTCTCCGGTCTCGACCTCGCCGTTCCCCGCGGCGCCGTCTTCGGCTTCCTCGGCCCGAACGGCTCGGGCAAGACCACGACGATCCGGATGCTGCTCGCCCTCGCCGCGCCGACCGCGGGCAGCATCACCGTCCTCGGGCAGGCCATGCCCCGGCGCGCGGCCGAGGTCCTGCCCCGAGTGGGGGCGCTGGTCGAGGGGCCGGGCTTCTACCCGTTCCTCTCCGGAGCGGCCAACCTCCGGCGCTTCGACGCCGCGGAGGCGGGCACCTCGTCCCGCACCCGCGACGCCCGCGCGAAGGAGGCCCTCGCCCGCGTCGGCCTCTCGGCCGCGGCGCGCAAGAAGGTCGGCTCCTACTCCCTGGGCATGAAGCAGCGGCTCGGCATCGCGGTCGCCCTCCTCTCGCCGCGCGACCTGATCGTGCTGGACGAGCCCACGAACGGCCTCGACCCGCAGGGCACCCGCGAGGTCCGCGCCCTTGTGCGCGGACTGAACCAGGACGGCACGACCGTCCTCGTCTCCAGCCACCTCCTCGCCGAGATCGAGCAGCTCTGCACCCACGCCGCCGTCATGCGCACAGGGCGCCTCGTCGCCCAGGGCGGGCTGGACGAGCTGCGCGGGGACGCCGCCTCGGTCGAGCTGCTGACGCCCGACCGCGAGCGCGCGATCGTGGCCCTGCACACCCGGGGTCTGGAGCCGCGCACCGCGCCGGGCCCGCACCCCGCCGATCCGCCGCTGGTCGTCGCCGCTCTGCCGCCCGGGCTCGCGGCCGAGGCGCTGGTCGCCGACCTCGTGCGGGCCGACGTCCGCGTCCGCGGGTTCGCCGTCCGCCGCCCCTCGCTCGAGGAGCGCTTCGTCGAGCTGACCGGGGAGGGCTTCGATGTCGAGCGCTGACGCGACCGTCCGCCGCGCAGGGATCGGGTCCCTGCTCGCCTCCGAGCTCGCCCTGCTCTTCCGCCGGCGCCGCACCTGGGCGCTGCTCGCGGCCCTGGCCGCCATCCCGATCCTGCTCGCCGTCGCAGTGCGGCTCTCGGGCGGGGACGGAGGCGGGCCCTCTTTCGTGGGCGCGATCGCCGGCAACGGCCTCTTCACCGGCTTCGCGGCCATCACGGTCGCCGTCCCGCTGTTCCTCCCGCTCACGGTCGGGGTCGTTGCCGGCGACGCGATCGCGGGCGAGGCCTCGCTCGGGACGCTGCGCTACCTGCTGGTCAGCCCCGTCGGCCGCGTGCGGCTGCTCGCGGTGAAGTTCGCCGCCTCCCTCGCCTTCTGCCTCGCCGCAGCACTCACCGTCATGGTGGTCGGGATCCTGATCGGCCTGGCACTCTTCCCGGCGGGACCGGTGACGCTGCTCTCCGGCAGCACCGTCCCGCTCGGCGACGCGATCGGCCGGGCCCTGGCGATCGCCGTGTACGCGGCGCTCTCGCTGGTCGGGCTCTCGGCGATCGGCCTCTTCATCTCGACGCTGACCGATGTGCCGGTCGGCGCCATGGCGGCCACCGTCGTCGTCTCCATCGCGGCGCAGATCGTCGGCTCGCTCTCGCAGCTGGACGCCCTCCACCCGTTCCTGCTGACCGACCGGTGGTTCGACTTCGCCGACCTCCTGCGCGACCCGATCGCGTGGAGCTCCTTCGGCGAGAACGCGCTGCTCCAGCTCGCCTACGTCGCCGTGTTCGGGTCGCTCGCGATCGGCCGCTTCACCACCCGCGACATCCTCTCCTGATCCTGGGACGACGGAGGCCGCCCTCCCGCACTGCGGTGGGGGCGGCCTCCGATGTCGACGGGGTCAGTCCTGGGGAGCGATCCCGAAGCTGATGGAGCCGCCCTCGTCCACCTGCGCGTCGAGGACCTTGTCGCCGAGAGCGACGCAGGCGGCGACGTCGAGGAACACGCGCGCTCCGTCCTGCTCCACGACGGCGTCCGTCGTCTCGGGGGCCGCGGCGACCGCGACAGCGAAGTTGCGGGCGTCGAGATCGGTGCCGCTGATGCGCAGGCCTCCCTCGACGGGGGTCTCGGTCTGCCCGGTGATGGTCTTGACGACGGTGCTGGCGTTGTCGGTGAGCGTGAGCATCGGGTCGTTCCTTCCGTCCGTGGTCGATGAGGGGGCCACGTTGCCGGGATCCGGCGGCACCCTCAAGGCGGCGGAGCGGATGTGGAGGGGATGCACACCTGGACGGCCCGGGGAGTCGCGGCGCTCGCCGGAGCCGCGCCGGACCGGGGGCGCCGCATCGCCTGCCACACTGGCCGGATGCATCCCGCCGACTCCTGCCCCTGCGGAAGCCGCCGCCACTACGCCGACTGCTGCCGCCCCGCCCACCTCGGCGAGGAGCCCTCGCCGACGGCGGAGCGCCTGATGCGCAGCCGCTACAGCGCGAACGTCCTCGGCAGCGCTCCCTACCTGCTCGCGAGCTGGCACCCCTCGACCCGGCCGCGCCGCATCGACCTCGATCCCGACGTGCAGTGGCGCCGGCTCCAGATCGTCGACACCTCGTTCGGCGGGGAGGGCGACGAGGAGGGCCTGGTCGAGTTCCGCGCCTCCTACCGCTCGCCCGCCGGCCCCGGCCTCGTGCACGAGCGCAGCCGCTTCCTGCGCGAGGACGGTCGCTGGCTCTACGTCGACGGCGAGATGCTCGGCGACGAGGCCTGATCCGTCCGGGCCGTCCTACTCTGGAGGCATGGCCAAGGACTTCCGCCGGGCGGACGACGCGTCGCGCTACGAGCTCCACCTCGACGGCGCCTTGGTGGGCGTCCTCGACTACCGCGAGGCGCCCGGCAGCGTCTCCCTCGTCCGCTCCTTCACGACCCCGCCCTTCCGAGGCCGCGGGCTCGCCGGGGAGCTGGTCTCCTTCGCCGTCGCCGACATCGAGGCCGCCGGCGGGCGGAGCGTCGTGCCGATGTGCTGGTACGTCGGGCAGTGGTTCGAGCAGCACCCCGAGAAGGCGCACCTCCTCGCTCCCTCCTGAGCCGCTCGCTCACTCGCGGACCGCGGGCTCCACTCCGGCCAGGTCCGGGCCGAGGCCGATGTCGACCAGGCGCAGACGGCCCGCGTAGGAGTCGCCCGGAGGCAGCAGCAGACCGGCCTTGATCGCGCCGAAGGCGACCGTCACATCGGCGCGCAGCACGGTGGGATCGGGGACCGACCCGTCGTCGGGATGGATTCCGCTCGGCAGGTCGACCGCGACGACCACCGGGCGCTCGGCCCGCCGCTCCAGCGCGTCGAGCACCGCCTCGACGACGACGCGCGGCCGCCCCCGCAGCGCGGGCTTCGTCGCTCCGATGCCGAGGATCCCGTCGACCAGGACGTCCGCCCGCGCCACCGCCGCGGCGAGGCCGGGCGCGTCGTCGGCCGGCACCTGCCCGCAGCCCTCGTCGAGCGCCACGGCGAGGCCCCGGCGGTGCACCCGCTCGGCCGTGAGGACGAGGACGACGTCGGTTCCGGAGGAGGAGAGCTCGGCGGCCGCGTAGAGCGCGTCACCGCCGTTGTCGCCCGGACCGACCAGGACGAGCACCGAGGCCGGACGGGAGCGGTCGGAGCGCCCGGCGAGCACGAGACGCAGCTCGCGGGCGAGGCCGTCGGCGGCGCGCTGCATCAGCGGCTCCCGCCGGGCCAGGTGCGGAGCCTCGGCGGCCCGCACTTGCGCGGACG
Source organism: Rathayibacter sp. AY1C5 (assembly GCF_002931705.1). NCBI lineage: Bacteria > Bacillati > Actinomycetota > Actinomycetes > Micrococcales > Microbacteriaceae > Rathayibacter > Rathayibacter sp. AY1C5. Next base: position 124,961 of record NZ_PSWD01000006.1, on the reverse strand, counting down.
TGTATCCCTCGACCATGCGCTCCACTGTGCGCGCGGCGCTGCGGGCGTGCAACCCCGTCAGCTCTCCTGCACCGCCCGGTCCGACTCCTCGACGATCGCCCGCATCGCGGCCTCCGCAGCGTCCGCGTCGCCCGAGGCGACGGCGGCGGCCACCGCCCGGTGCAGCCGCACCGCGGTGGAGTCGGCCTCGCGCGGCATGAGCGCATTGCGGGTGCGGCCGGCGAGGACCTCGGCGACCAGATCGCCCAGCTGCGCGAGCATCCGGTTGCCGGACGCGGCCAGGAGGGAGCGGTGGAAGGCGGTGTCGGCGGCGAGGTAGGCGGACTGGTCGGCTGCGCGGGAGTGGGTGGAGAGGGCGTCGCCCGCCTCCGTGAGCGCCCGCCGTTGCTCCTCGGTCGCGTTCGCCGCGGCGAGCCGGGCGGCGAGCGGCTCCACCCCGAGCCGGAGCTCGCTGAGCTGGTGCAGCTGGCGCCGCCGGTCCGGGCCGTCCAGTCCCCACGCGACGACCCGCGTGTCCAGGGCGTTCCAGCACTCCGGAGGCTGGACCCGCGTCCCCGCGCGGCGGCGGGACGTCACGAGCCCGAGCGTCTCGAGGACGCGCACGGCCTCCCGCATCACCGAGCGAGAGACCCCGCGCCGCTCCGCACGCTCGTCGGCGCTGAAGGTGGTGCCCGGCGCGAGCTCGCCGCGCACGATCTGCGAACCGAGCTCGTCCAGCACCGAGTGGTGCAGCGAGGGCGTCGGCGCGGGCATGCGGTCATCCTGCCATCGCCGGAGTCGCGCCCCGGCCGATCTTCGGGCATGATCGGGACACACGCAGGTTATGTCGGACAAAAGCCGGCCGCTGGCCGTCGGCTCGACCAAGGACGCTCATGACACCGACCCTCCTCCCCGCCCTCCGCGCCGCCGCCGGGGACGCCCCCGCCACCACCGCCGGGCAGGCGCAGCTGATCCTCGCCGCCGTCGTCGGCATCGCCGTGATCGTCGTGCTGATCACCTGGCTGAAGCTGCACCCCTTCGTCTCCCTGCTGATCGGAGCGCTGACGACGGGCCTGATCGCGGGGCTGGCGGCGGCGGACGCGGTCGCCAGCTTCGCGCTGGGGTTCGGCAACACCATGGGCGGCGTCGGCATCCTCATCGGCCTCGGCGCGATGTACGGCAAGCTCCTCGCCGACTCGGGCGGCGCGGACCGCATCGTGGACACCCTCATCGCCCGCTCGAGCACTCGCGCGCTGCCCTGGATGATGGGCTTCGTCGGCGCGCTGATCGGGCTGCCGATGTTCTTCGAGGTCGGGCTCGTGCTGCTGATCCCGGTCGTGATCCTGGTCGCCCGCCGGAGCGGTCTGCCGCTGATGAAGGTGGCGATCCCGACGCTCGCCGGCCTCTCGGTGATGCACGGCCTCGTCCCGCCCCACCCCGGACCGCTGGTCGCGATCGACGCACTCGGCGCGAACCTCGGCGTGACCCTCGCGTTCGGCGTCCTGGTCGCGGTCCCCACCGTCGTCGTCGCCGGCCCGCTCTTCGGCCGGGTCGCCGCCCGCTGGGCGCCGGTGGAGACGCCGCCGCTCTTCGGCGAGGGCGCGGGCGAGACGCGCGAGCACCGCCCGGGCTTCGCCGCCGCGGTCGCGAGCATCCTGCTGCCGGTCGTGCTGATGCTGGGCAAGGCGATCGCCGACATCGCGGCCCCGGGCTCCACGGACGCCTGGAAGGGCGCCCTCGACTTCCTCGGCACGCCGACCATCGCGCTGGGGATCGCGCTCCTGGCCGGTCTGGTCCTGCTCGGCCGCGGCGGCCGGATGAACCGCACCGAGCTGCAGGCCTCGCTCTCGAGCTCGCTGCCGCCGATCGCGGGCATCCTGCTCATCGTCGGCGCGGGCGGCGGTTTCAAGCAGGTCCTCGTCGACACCGGGATCGGCGGGGTGGTCGCCCAGCTCGCGGAGGGGAGCGGCGCCTCGGCGCTGCTGCTCGCCTGGCTCGTGGCCGTCGTGATCCGCGTCGCCACCGGCTCCGCGACCGTCGCCACCGTGACCGCCGCAGGGATCCTCCAGCCGCTGACCGAGACCATGGACGGGCCGATGGTCGCCCTCATGGTGCTCGCGATCGGCGCCGGCTCGGTGTTCCTGTCGCACGTCAACGACGCCGGGTTCTGGCTGGTGAAGGAGTACCTCGGGCTCAGCATCGGCCAGACGCTCAAGACCTGGACCGTGATGGAGTGCCTGGTCTCGGTGACCGGGCTCGCCGGGGTCCTCCTGATCGGTCTCTTCGTAGGAGGTATCTGATGACCGCTCTTCCCACCGTCCCCGTCCGCGTCGTCGTCGTCATGGGCGTCTCCGGCAGCGGCAAGTCGACCGTCGCGTCGCTCCTGGCGCGCCGACTGGGCTGGGAGTTCCTCGAGGGGGACGACCTGCACCCGCAGGCGAATGTCGACAAGATGCACGCCGGCATCCCGCTGACCGACGAGGACCGGGCGCCCTGGCTGGCCGAGATCGCCCGCGTGGTGGACCAGCGGATCGCCGCGGGCGGCTCGGTCGTCGTGACCTGCTCTGCCCTGCGCCGCCGCTACCGCGACGTCCTGCGCCGCGACGACCTCGTCTTCGCGCACCTCGCGGGATCGAGGGACCGTATCGCCGGGCGGCTCGCCTCGCGGGTCGGCCACTTCATGCCGACCACGCTGCTCGACTCGCAGTTCGAGGCGCTCGAGCCCCTCGGCGACGACGAGCTCCACGTCACGGTCGACGTGGGCGGCGCTCCGGAGGAGGAGATCGCCGAGATCCTCGGGGGGCTCGGCCTCGCGCCCGCGGGCGCCTAGAGCAGCAGCGACTCCACCGGCACGGCCGGGAGGTCGAAGGCCGCGGCGACGGCGGTGTTCGTCACCCGGCCGTCGTGGGTGCTCAGGCCGCGGGCGAGCGCCGGGTCGGCGGCCAGGGCGGCCCGCCACCCGCGGTCGGCCAGCGCGAGCGCGTAGGGGAGCGTCGCGTTGGTGAGCGCGCGGGTCGAGGTCTCGGGGACGGCGCCGGGCATGTTCGCGACGCAGTAGTAGACGCTCCGGTGCACGGGGAACACCGGGTCGTCGTGCGTGGTCGGACGCGAGCCCTCGAAGCAGCCGCCCTGGTCGATCGCGATGTCGACCAGCACCGAGCCCGGCTTCATCGTGGCGACCATCTCGTCGGTCACCAGCTTGGGCGCCTTGGCGCCCGGGATGAGGACGGATCCGATCACGAGGTCGGCGTCGGCCAGCTGCGCGGCGATCTCGTAGGCCGAGGAGGCGCGGGTCTGGATCGCGCCCTGGAAGCGGTTCTCGAGCTGCGCGAGGCGGGGGAGCGAGAGGTCGACGATCGTGACGTCGGCCCCCATGCCGAGGGCGTTCGCCGCGGCGTGCTCGCCGGCCGTGCCGCCGCCGATCACGACGACCCTCGCCTTCGGAGTGCCGGGGACCCCGCCGAGCAGCGTGCCCCGTCCGCCGACGGCACTCATGAGGTGGTAGGCGCCGACCGTGATCGACAGGCGCCCGGCGACCTCGCTCATCGGCGAGAGCAGCGGCAGCCGCCGGTCGTCCAGCTGGACCGTCTCGTAGGCGATGGAGGTCGTCCCCGCCGCGAGCAGCGCGTCGGTGCACGGGCGGGAGGCGGCGAGGTGGAGGTAGGTGAAGAGCACCTGGTCGCGGCGCATCCGCGGGTACTCGGCCTCGATCGGCTCCTTGACCTTGAGGACCAGCTCGGACTCGCCCCAGACCTCGTCGGGCCCGTCGACGACGAGGGCGCCGGCGCGGCGGAAGTCGTCGTCCGACACGCGCGAGCCCAGGCCCGCGCCGGCCTCGACGAGGACCTCGTGGCCGCGGCGCACCAGCTCGTGGACGCCGGCCGGAGTGGCGGCGACCCGGTTCTCGTTGTTCTTGATCTCGGTGGGGATCCCGACGCGCACGGCGGCTCCTTCGCTGCGGCCCGCGGGGCGGGCGGTGGGCGCCGATCCTGCACCGGCTCTGCCCCCATCGTGCGAAGATCGTGCCCGGAGCGGAGGAACTCCGCAGGATCGGTCGGAAGTCACCGCACGGGCCGAAGGTTCGTCGGCGGAGTGGGGGAGCGGGCGCATGCCACCGAAGGATCTGCACGACCTCGACGACCTGGATCCGGTCGATCGGACCCTGGTGCGCCTCCTCCGCGCCGACGCGCGGACGCCCAACAGCCGGCTCGCCGAGCGCGCCGGCATCGCCCCGTCGACCTGCGTCGCACGCGTCCGGGGCCTCGTCGAGCGCGGCGTCATCACCGGCTTCACCGCCGAGCTCGACCCGGCGGCGCTCGGCCTGACCCTGCAGGCGCTGATCAGCGTCAGCATCCGCGTCGGCCAGCGCCAGGCGATCACGCGCTTCGCGGAGGAGATCCGCGCGCTGCCCGAGGTGGTGCAGGTGTTCTTCCTCGGCGGCTCGGAGGACTTCATCATCCACGTCGCGGTCCGCGACTCCAGCGACGTGCGGGACTTCGTGTTCTCGAACCTCTCGGCGAACCCGGCGGTGGCCTCGACGCGCACGAGCCTGGTGTTCGACCACCACCGCAAGGGCCCGGCGGTCCCCGAGTAGCGCGGGCAGGCGCGGGTCCGAGCGGCCGCTCGGCCCGCGTCCGTCCCTCGGGGCTAGTGCGCCCCGGGGTTCACGTCGCCGCCCCCGCGCTGCATGAGGCCGGGGATGCGCTTGGCGAGCCCCGGGATCGCCTCGTCCGAGATCGAGATCCGCGTGTCGCGCAGGCGCTGGCGCAGCAGGGTCTCGACGTCCTCCTCCGGTCGCAGCTCGGCGTCGCCGGCGACCTGCAGCAGCACGCCGCGCAGCTTCTCGTCGAGCTGCGCGTCGTCGCTGCCGTGCTGGATCGGGTGGTCCTGGGATGCGTTCGTCATGCCTCCATGCTGGCACCGGCGACCCCGTGCCGAGAGGACTTGCGCCGCGGCAGGATAGTCGCATGCCGTTCACCCGCGCCGAGCTCGCAGCGTTCCAGGACCGCACTGTCGAGGACCTGCTGGGCGACGACGTCCGGCTCCTCTTCGTCGGCATCAACCCGGGACTGTGGACCGCCGCCACCGGCGCGCACTTCGCCCACCCCGGCAACCGCTTCTACCCGGCGCTCGTCGCGGCCGGGATCCTCGAGCGCGCGCCGCGCGTGTCCGAGGGGATGAGCGCCGCGGACCGCGCGGAGCTCGTCTCCCGCGGCGTCGGCATCACCAATCTCGCCTCCCGGGCGACCGCCCGCGCCGACGAGCTGACCGCGGAGGAGCTGCGCGAGGGCGCTCAGCGGCTGGTCGCCACCGTGGAGCGGGTGCGGCCCCGGGCCGTCGCGGTCGTCGGCATCACCGCCTACCGGATCGCGTTCGGACGCCGCAGGGCGGTGCAGGGCAGGCAGGAGGAGGACGTGGCGGGCGCGCCGCTCTGGGTGCTGCCGAACCCGAGCGGCCTGAACGCGCACGACACCGTCGCCTCGCTCGGGCGCGCCTACCGCGAGCCGGCGCTCGAGGCGGGGATCGTCTCTTCCGACGCGCTCCTGCCCGGGGACGTCGGGCCCCGCCCGCAGGAATAGCCGTCGACCCCCGGAGGTTGCAGAAGTCCATGAGTATGCATGAAGTCAAGTTCGGCGTCGACACGTTCGGCGACGTCACCGCCGGCCCCGACGGCGCCCCGCTGCCGCACGGCCAGGTCCTCCGCGACGTGGTCGAGGAGGGAGTCCTGGCCGACCGGGTCGGCATCGACTTCTTCGGGATCGGCGAGCACCACCGCGCCGACTTCGCCGTGAGCGCACCGGATGTCGTGCTCGCCGCCATCGCGGCCCGCACCGAGCGCATCCACCTCGGCTCCGCCGTGACGGTCCTCTCCTCGGACGACCCGGTGCGCGTCTACCAGCGCTTCGCCACCCTCGACGGACTCTCCGGCGGCCGGGCCGAGGTCATCCTCGGCCGCGGCTCCTTCACCGAGTCCTTCCCGCTCTTCGGCTACGACCTCGCGCAGTACGAGGTCCTCTTCGAGGAGAAGCTCGACCTCTTCCACGCCCTGATCCAGGGCGGCCCAGTCACCTGGCAGGGCACGACCCGCCCCGCGCTCACCGAGCAGAGCGTCTACCCGACCCTCGACAACGGCACCCTCCGCACCTGGATCGGCGTCGGCGGCAGCCCCGAGTCGGTCGTCCGCGCCGCCCGGTACGGCTTCCCGCTCGTCCTGGCGATCATCGGCGGCTCGCCGGCCCGCTTCCGCCCCTACGTCGACCTCTTCGGCCGCGCGCTCGACCAGCTCGAGCAGCCCCGCCTCCCGGTCGCCGTGCACTCGCCCGGCTTCGTCGCCGACACCGACGAGGAGGCGCGCGAGCTGTACTTCCCGCACCACAAGGCGATGATGGACGCCATCGGCCGCGAGCGCGGCTGGTCCCCGATGACCCGCGAGCGCTTCGAGGAGGAGGCCGGCCCCGACGGCGCCATCCACCTCGGCTCGCCCGAGACGGTCGCCCGGAAGATCGCGCGAACGGTCGAGGCCCTGGGCATCGACCGCTTCGACCTCAAGTACAGCGCCGGGACGTTGCCGCACCCGGCGATCATGCGCAACATCGAGCTCTACGGCACGCAGGTCATCCCGCGGGTGCGCGAGCTGCTCGCGCACTGACCCCCGCCGGGCGCCCGTTCCCCCGCTGGGCGCTCGGCGCGTTCCGAGCCGACGCGGTGCGCGCTCCCACCGGGCGCCCGGCCCGCGTCGATACACTCGGAACCCCCCGCCCCGACCCTCCCGGAAGCACATGCCCGACAGCCACGCCGCCCGCACCCCCTACGAGGTGCTGGGCGTCGCCGCCACCGCGTCCGACGACGAGCTCCGCCGGGCGTACCGGCTCCGCCTCCGCGAGACCCATCCGGACACGGGAGGCGACGCCGCGTCGTTCCACGCGGTGCAGCTCGCCTGGGAACGGATCGGCAGCGCCTCCGCCCGCGGCGACTACGACCGAGGCGCTCCCGCCCCCGGGAGGTCCTCCCCGCAGTCGCCGTACACCGGCTCGCCGCGCCCGCAGACCGCCTCGGCCGTGCGCGCCCGCTCCTACGGTCACCCGGGAGGCGCGGCGCGCGAGTACTACCTGCGCCTGGTGCGCGAGTGGCTCGGCCGCGGCGTCGAGACCGAGGACCCCTTCGACCCGGCGATCGTCCGCTCCGCTCCTCGCGAGATCCGCTCCTGGCTCGCGAAGGCTCAGGCCGAGGAGGCGACGGCCGCGCTCGTCGGCGCGCTCGGCATCGCCTACACGATCTGGAACGACGTCGCGGTCGGTGACGGCGGGCTCAAGATCGACCACCTCGTGCTCGGGCCGGCCGGCCTGCTCGCGCTGACCTCCGCCGACTGGGGCGACCCGGTCCGCTTGAAGAAGGGCGAGCTCGAGGGCCCCGGGATCGCCGAGGACGAGAAGCCGATCGCCTCGCTCGCGAAGGCCGCGCGCCGTCTCGGCCGCGAGCTGGGCGTCCGGTTCTCGACGAGCGTCGTGGTCGTGCCGGACGACGCGCTGGAGCAGCCGTTCGAGCAGGTCGAGCGCGGCAGGCACCAGGGCGCCGTCGTCATCCGCCGCTCGCTGCTGCCGCAGCTGCTGCGCTCCGGCACGGACGACCCGCGGCTCGGCGGGTACGGCGAGTCGTTCGAGGTCCGCACCCGGGTGCAGAACCGCATCCGCTTCGTCTGACGCCGCGCTAGCCGCCGCTCGCGACCGGGGCAAGGGGTTAGCGCGCATCCGGCGCCCCGCCCACCATGGGACGTGCCCCCGGGCATCCACGACGAGCGGAACGAGGACGGACGATGGTGCGATTCGGATACACCCTGATGACCGAGCAGAGCGGACCCAAGCAGCTGGTGGGCTACGCGGTCGACGCTGAGAGGCTCGGCTTCGAGTTCGCGGTCTCGAGCGACCACTACTCGCCGTGGCTGACCGAGCAGGGGCACGCCTCCTACGCCTGGACGCTGCTCGGAGCGGTCGCGCAGGCCACGTCGACCATCGACCTCACGACCTACGTCACCGCGCCGACCATCCGCTACCACCCGGCCGTGGTCGCGCAGAAGGCCGCGACGCTCGCGATCCTCTCCGACGACCGCTTCACGCTCGGCCTCGGCTCGGGCGAGAACCTCAACGAGCACGTCGTCGGCGAGGGCTGGCCCTCGGTCGCCGTGCGCCAGGACATGCTCGAGGAGGCCGTCCACCTCATCCGCGAGCTGCACACCGGCGAGCTGGTGACCTGGGAGGGCGAGTACTTCCGCGTCGACTCCGCCCGCATCTGGGACCTGCCGGACAAGCCGGTCGAGATCGGCCTGGCGGTCTCGGGGGAGAAGTCGATCGCCCGCTTCGCGCCGATCGGCGACCACCTCATCACGACCGAGCCCGACGCCGAGCTGATCTCGCAGTGGACCGCGGTCCGCGGTGCGGACGCCGCCCCCTCGCGCACGATCGGCCAGATCCCGATCTGCTGGGCGCCGGACAAGGAGCAGGGAGTGGCGCTGGCCCACGAGCAGTTCCGCTGGTTCGCCGGCGGCTGGGCGGTCAACTCCGATCTGCCGACCCCCGCCGGCTTCGCCGGAGCGAGCCAGTTCGTGCGCCCGGAGGACGTCGCCGAGCAGATCGCCTGCGGCCCCGACCTCGACGAGCTCGCCCAGAGCTTCGTGCCCTACATCGAGGCGGGCTTCACCGACATCGCCCTCGTCCAGGTCGGCGACGAGCTGCAGCAGCGGTTCCTCGACGAGGCGGCGGAGGGGCTCCTGGAGCGCCTGCGCGCGCTCGCCCCGTGAGGCCGCTGCCGGGTCGCGCGGTCAGAATCCGCGGAGGCGCTCGATGTCGCGCCGGTCGCGCTTCGTCGGGCGGCCCGCTCCGCGGTCACGGACGATCACGCCCGGCGCGGACTCCCGGGGTGGCGGCGGGGGCGTCCGGTCCTCCATGCATTCGGCGGCCACCGGCGCACCGACCCGCTTGACCACGAGTCCGCGGACGATCAGCTCCCGGTCGAAGCCGCCGATCCGGGCGCGGACCTCATCGCCCACCCGCACGGTCTGCGCCGCCTTGGCCCGCTCGCCGTTGACGCGGATGTGGCCGGCCCGGGCCGCGGTCGTCGCGGCGGAGCGCGTCTTGTAGATGCGCACCGCCCAGAGCCACGCGTCCACCCGCACGGCACCGGTCACCGGGATCTGCATCCACCCAGTCTACGAACGGCGCCCGCTCGCCACCCACCCCGCGGTCCTACACTGGCCGCCGACAAGGAGGTTCCCATGAACCGAGACGACAGCATCTACACCGGAGCGGACGACGCGCTGCGGAGCGGCGACGACCGCATGGTCGCGGCGAACGACAGCTCCGGAGCCGGCGGAACCCGCGGCGACGTCGGCATGAGCACGACGAGCGGCGAGGGCGCCGGGGTCCCCACCCGCGGCGCGCCTCCGCAGAGCGGATCCCCGTCCGAGCTGCGCCCCACCGGCTTCCCGCACGCGGGCCTGGAGTTCTCGCTCGTCCCGTCCGGGCACGAGGAGTGGCGGATCGAGCACCCGGGCGGTCGCACCGTCGGCGTCCTCGCCGTCATCTCGCACGCGGGCGAGGAGTCGAAGGCCGTGTTCGTCACACGCCGCGTCGGCTCCGAGGAGGCCGTGGCCGAGGGCACCGACTGGCGCGGCATCGTCTCGGCCGTGATCAACGACGAGGCGGCGGACGAGCGCGATCCGGTCCAGCTCGACCCCACCGTCGAGCACGTCCGCGGCGGACTGATCAGCCGCGGCCCCGCGGACGTCGACGGCCTCTCCTGAGCCCTCTCTCCTCCGGGACGCCGTCCGCGCTCGGCGCGGGGCGTCCCACGGAGGAGGGTCGGACGCTCAGCGGGCGAGCAGCGCGGCGTTGATCCGGGCCGAGAGGTCGGCGTCGACGCGGCGGTCGGTCCCGTCGACGGCGCGGACGGGAGCGGCGTTGCGCGCGCTCGAGACCAGCCACGCCGCGTCCGCCGCCTCCAGATCGCCCGAGCGCAGCGGACGCACCGCCGTCCCGAGGCCGAGGCCCGGCGCGAGCGCGAACAGGTCGGCCTGCGTGGTGCCGGGCAGCAGCCCGAGGCTCGGCGGAGGAGTCACGAGCTCCCCGCCCGTCAGTAGCACGAGGTTCGAGGTCGGCCCCTCGAGCAGGTAGCCGTCGCTCGACACGAACAGGGCGTCGTCGGCACCGCGCCGGGCGGCCTCCCGCGCGGCCGCACGGTTCACCGCGTACGAGAGCGTCTTCGCGCCGGCGAGCAGCCAGGGGGACGTCGACTGCACGTCCGAGCGCAGCCCGCGGTCCAGGAGCACCACGCGCACGCCGTCGCGGCGGGCCGGGCCGAAGTCCGGGCTGGTCTGGACGAAGACGACGCCGGTGGGCCGCCCGCCGCCCTCGACGCCGCGGGTCAGGATCGTCTTCACCATCGCCTCGGCGACGGGCGGGTGCGCGGCCACCGCCGCTCCGATCGCCTCGAGCCAGGCGGGCCGGTCCGGCCGGGGCAGGTCGAGCATCCGGGCCGAGCGCTCGAAGCGGTCCAGGTGCGCGTCGAGCGCCTGCAGCCGTCCGTCGACCAGGTTGATCGTCTCGAACACGCCGTCGCCGCGGGTGAAGCCGAGGTCGGTGACGTCCAGATCGCCACGCCCGCTCGGATCGATGCGGTGCGCGGGTCCTCCCGGCGAGTGCGCCTCGGCGTCGAGGGAGGGTCGGTCGAGGACGACGAGGGTCTCAGCGGGCATGGGCGGTGCGGTCCTTCCGGGAGCGGCGGCGGGGGGAGAAGCGGAGCAGCGCGATCGTCAGCAGGGCGCCGATCAGGGAGCCGCTGCCGTTCGAGACGAGGTCCTGCACGTCGGAGACGCGGGTCGGCAGCCACAGCAGCTGCGCTGTCTCGACGGCCGCCGACACGGCGAGCCCGATGGCGGCGGCCCACAGGCGGCGACCCGCCGGCAGCTGCGCGGCGATCAGCGCACCGAGCGGCACGAAGAGCAGCACGTTCGCGGTGAACTCCGCCACGTCGAAGTCGAACCAGCCGGTGAGCGGCGTGGAGGCGAGGAACGCGATGATCCCGCGGATCAGCGCGTTGGGCTCCCCGGCCGGGTAGGGCGCGGGCGTCAGCGTGATCAGGGCGATCAGCGCGAGCCAGGCGAGCGTCGCGAGGCGGAGAGGTCTCGAGCGGCGCATCGTCCGATTCTGCCAGCCCGTCGGGGTCGGGCGCGGCGGGCGCGGTGTGGGAGGCTGGAGGGCATGACCAGCGAGGACCCCGGCGCGGACGCCGTGCTCCCGCGCCACCCCTTCGACGCGTCGCTCGGCGACGGCTGGGTCGAGATAAGCGACGGACGCCGCTTCTGGGGGCGCTTCGGCGCCGCCGGCCTCCTCCTGCGCGATCCGTCGGGACGCGTCCTGCTCCAGCACCGCGTCAGCTGGAGCCACTTCGGAGACACCTGGGGGCTGCCCGGCGGCGCCCGTCACCCCGAGGAGACGGCCTTCGAGGCGGCCCTCCGGGAGTCGGAGGAGGAGGCGGGCGTCCCCGCCGACCTGATCCTGCCCGTGCTCTCCAGCGTCGTCGTGATCGGACCGTGGAGCTACTCCACAGTCCTGGCCGAGTCCCGCGAGCACTTCACTCCCCGCATCAGCGACGCCGAGAGCACCGAGCTGCGCTGGGTCGCCCCCGACGAGGTCGACTCCCTGCCGCTGCACCCGGGCTTCGGAGCGGCCTGGCCGGGCCTGCGCGCGCTCGGCTCCTCGATCCCGGTGCTCGTCGTGGACGCCGCCAACGTGGTCGGCTCACGCCCCGACGGCTGGTGGCGCGACCGCGCCGGCGCCGCGGAGCGCCTCCTCGCCTCCCTGGCCCGCCTCGCGGAGGCCGGCGTCCCCGGCCGTCTCCTGGGGATCGACGCCGACACGGTCTGGCCGCGCATCGCCGTGGTGCTCGAGGGAGTGGCGCGCGCCGCCCGTCCGGAGGCGGGCGCTCTCACGGAGCGGCTGACGGTCCACGCGGCCGACGGCTCGGGCGACGACGCGATCGTCGAGCTGGTCGGCGCGCTCGAGACCGCGGTCGTCGTGACGGCCGACCGTGGACTGGCCGCCCGCGTCGAGGCGCTCGGGGCCGCCGTGGTCGGTCCGAGGTCGCTGCTCGACCTCCTCGATCCCGCCCGGGAATAGGCCGCGGGGGCACCCGGTTGCATCCCCCATGGCTACGACTGCGATGACCCTCGACTCCCACGACCAGACGATCGCCGACGGCATCGTCCTCATCGACTTCTGGGCCGACTGGTGCGGCCCGTGCAAGCAGTTCGCTCCGGTCTTCGAGGCCACGAGCGAGAAGAACGCCGACATCACCTTCGCGAAGGTCGACACGGAGGACCAGCAGCAGCTCGCCGCGAGCTACGGCATCTCCTCCATCCCCACCCTCGTGGTGTACCGCGACGGGATCCCGCTGATGGCTCAGCCCGGCGCCCTGCCCGCCCCCGCGCTCGACAACCTGATCGAGCAGGTCCGCGGCCTCGACATGGTCGAGGTGCGCCGTCAGTACGAGGAGGCGAAGGCCGCTCAGGAGGCCGGCGTCGCCCCGCAGGCCTGATCCGCCCGGCGCCTCGACCCGCTCCGCAGGCGGGAGGCGCCCGCAGACGCACGAGAACCCCCGGCAGCCGTGAGGCCGCCGGGGGTTCCGTCGTTCCGAGCCGGGATCAGCCGGTGTTCTGCAGACCTGCCGCGACTCCGTTGACCGCGAGCAGGAGCAGCCGCTGGTTCTGCTCCGTCCCGGATCCGCCCGGGTCGGTGCGGAGCGCCTTCAGTGCGCGCAGCTGCAGGAGCGAGAGCGCGTTGACGTACGGGGTGCGCAGGCGCACGGCACGGCCGAGCACGCGGTGGCCCGTGAGCAGGCTCTCCTCGCCGGTGATCGAGAGCACCCACCGGCGGGTGAGCGCCATCTCGTCGAGCACGAGTCCGGCGAGGTCGTCGCGGGAGTCGAGGGCGAGGTAGCGGCGGGCGATGCCCTCGTCGGTCTTCGCGAGCGACATCTCGACGTTGTCGACCATCGTCGTGAACAGCGGCCAGGAGGCGTAGGCCTCGCGGAGCAGGTCGAGGTCGCCGACGGCCTCGAGCGCGCTGCCCAGCCCGAACCAGCCGGTCAGGTTGACGCGGGCCTGGGTCCAGGCGAAGACCCACGGGATCGCTCGCAGGTCCTCGAGCGACTCGACGGAGAGGCCGCGGCGGGCCGGACGCGAGCCGAGGGCGAGCAGGCCCACCTCCTCCTGCGGGGTGACCCGGGCGAACCACGGCGCGAAGCCGTCGGCCTTCACGAGCTCGAAGAAGCGGCGGCGCGACTCGCGGTCCATCGTCGCCGCCACCTCGGCGAAGCGCTCCGCGGCGCCCGCGTTGCGCTCGCCGACAGCGGGGGAGGAGGCGAGCAGCGTCGCTCCCGCCACCTGCTCGATGTGCCGGGTGGCGATGTCCGGGTTGCCGTAGCGGGCGAAGATGACCTCGCCCTGCTCCGTCAGCTTGAAGCGGCCGTCCACCGATCCGGGCGGCTGCGCGAGGACGGCCCGGTTGGCCGGCCCGCCGCCGCGGCCGAGCGCTCCGCCGCGCCCGTGGAACAGCGTGAGCACGATGCCCTCGTCGGCCGCCCACTGCGCGATGCGCGCCTGCGCGTCGTAGAGCGCGAGCGTCGCCGAGACCGGTCCGACGTCCTTCGACGAGTCGGAGTAGCCGAGCATCACCTCGAGCCGGTTGCCGGTGGCCGCGAGGCGCGCCTGCACCTGGGGGAGGCGGATCATCTCGGCGAGGATGTCGGTCGAGGCGTCGAGGTCGGCGAAGGTCTCGAAGAGCGGGACCGCGTCGATGATCGGCGGCTTGCCGTCGGTCGCCGCCTCGGCCAGTTCGAAGACCGTCCGCAGGTCGTCGGCCGACTGCGTGAAGGAGACGATGTACCGCCTCGCCGCGTCGGTGCCGAAGCGCTCCTGGACCTTCGCGATCGCCCGGAACACCGACAGGACCTCGAGGCCGCGCTCGTCGAGCTCCTCGCCGGCGCGGATCGCGGCGATCGTCTCGCGGTGCACCTTCGAGTGCTGGCGCACCTCGATCTCGGCGAGGTGGAAGCCGAAGGTCTCGAGCTGCCAGACGAAGTCCTGGAGGTCGCCGTAGGCGGCGCGGACGTCCTCGGCCTCGACCAGGGACTCCTGGAGGGTGCGCAGCTCGGCCAGCAGCTCGGCGGCGGCGGAGTAGGCCAGCGGCCCCTCGGACCGGGTCGCGGCCAGGCGCTCGGCCGCGAAGAGCAGGACGCGGCGGTGCGCCTCGTTGGGCGAGCGCTCGGCGATGTCGGCGGCGAGCTCGGGAGCCCGCTCGACGCAGGAGGCCCAGAGCGCCTCGACGGCGGCCGACGGGGGAGTGGTCGACGCGTCGAGGGTCAGCGCGCGGCCCACGCGGCGGGCGACCCGCTCGAGGCCCATGAGGACGTGCTCGGAGGCGATGTCCACCGCAGCGAGGGTCGTCTCGGCGGTGACGAAGGGATTGCCGTCGCGGTCGCCGCCGATCCAGGTGCCCAGGCGGACGAAGGCCGGTGCGACCGGAGCCCGGGTGCCCGAGCCCTCGCCGAGCAGAGCGTCGTCGAGGCGGCGGTAGACGCGGGGGAGCACCGAGAACAGCGACTCGTCGAAGACGCTCATCGCGGTGCGCACCTCGTCGAGGGGAGTGGGCTTGGACTCGCGCAGCGGAGCGGTGCGCCACAGCGTGTCGACCTCGGCCAGCAGCTTGCGGCGGATCTCCACCAGCACGACGCCGCCCATGCGCGGGTCGTCGCGCTGCTCGAGCAGGTCGCTGATGCGGCGGATGGTCGAGGCCACTGCGCGGCGGCGCGCCTCGGTCGGGTGCGCCGTGAGGACCGGGCGGAACTCCAGTCGGGACAGGCGCGCGAACGCCTCGTCCTCCCCGAGCTCCCCGGTCAGCCGGCGCATCGAGGCGAGGATCGAGTCCTCGGGCGACTGCGCGCCGGCGTCGGCCTCGCGCCGGCGCAGCACGCGGACGCGGTGGAACTCCTCCGCCACGTTGACGAGGTGGAAGTAGCAGGTGAACGCCCGGGCGACCTCCTCGGCGCGCTCGAGCGTGAGCGAGGCGACGAACTCCTCCGCCTCCGCGGTCCCGGCGGCGTCGCCGCTGTCGTAGGCGCTGATCGTGAGCGCGCGCAGGCGCTCCACGTCCTCGTAGAGGGAGGGCTCGCCCGACTCGCGGAGCACCTGGCCGAGCAGCTCGCCCAGCAGGTGGACGTCGGCGCGGATCCTCTCGTCGAGCGGAGGCGCGGTCGTCCCGTCGGCGGAGGAGGGGGCGGTGGCGGAGGCGGGTGCTGCGGTCGCGGCGGACGCGTCGGAGAACGGATGCACGGGAGAGACCTTAGCGGCGGTGCGTATCGAGCACATGACGCCTGCGTCACGATCCGAACTGGAATGATCGAGGGGTGACCGTGACAACCGCACCCCCCGCTCCCGCCGTCCAGACCGAGCAGGCGGCACCCCATGTCGTCGTGCTGTTCGGCGCCGTCGGCGACCTGGCCCGGCGCAAGCTCATCCCGGGGATGGCCCACCTCGCGCTCTCCTCCCTCGCACCGGACCTGCAGATCGTCGGTACCTCGCTCGAGGAGCACGACGACGCCTCGTTCCGCGCCTTCGCGAAGCTGGCCTACGACGAGTTCGGGAGCCGCTCCCTGACGCCGGCGCAGTGGGACGAGTTCGCGTCCAAGCTCCGCTACGTCCCGCAGTCCGCCGGTCCGGCCGCGCTGGCCGCCGCCGTGACCGACGCCGAGGCGGTCCTCGGCCCGGACGTGAGCCGGCTGCACTACCTCAGCGTCCCGCCCAGGGCAGCTCTCTCCGTCGTGCGGATGCTCGCCGAGGCCGGGCTGGTCGAGCGCTCGCGGATCATCATGGAGAAGCCGTTCGGCGTCGACCTCGAGAGCGCGGTCGTCCTCAATGCGGAGCTACACGAGACCTTCAGCGAGGAGCAGATCTTCCGAATCGACCACTTCCTCGGCAAGGAGCCGGCGCAGAACATCCTCGCCTTCCGCTTCGCCAACGGCCTCTTCGAGCCCATCTGGAACCGCAACTTCATCGATCACGTCCAGATCGACATCCCCGAGCGCCTCACGCTCGACCGTCGCGCCGAGTTCTACGAGTCCACCGGCGCGTACAAGGACATGGTCGTCACCCACCTCTTCCAGGTGCTGGCGTTCATGGCGATGGAGCCGCCGACCGCGCTGGAGCCCCAGGCCATCAGCGAGGAGAAGAACAAGGTCTTCCGCTCGATGCGTCCGCTGAACCCCGAGAACGTGGTGCGCGGCCAGTACATCGGCTACCGCGACGAGCCGGGCGTCGCCGCCGACTCCGAGACCGACACCTTCGTCGCGCTGAAGTGCGAGATCGACAACTGGCGCTGGGCGGGAGTGCCGTTCTACCTCCGCACCGGCAAGCGGATGGCCGAGGGTCAGCGCATCATCTCGATCGCGTTCCGCGAGCCCCCGAAGAGCATGTTCCCGCAGGGCTCCGGAGTCGGTGCCCACGGCCCGGACCACCTCACCTTCGACCTGGCGGACGCCTCGAAGGTCTCGCTCTCGTTCTACGGGAAGCGCCCCGGTCCCGGCATGCGGCTCGACAAGCTGAGCATGCAGTTCGCGCTCCAGGAGACCGACCGCGCGGGCGACGCGCTCGAGGCCTACGAGCGCCTGATCCTCGACGCGATGCGCGGAGACCACACGCTGTTCACCACCGCGGAGGGCATCGAGCGGCTCTGGGAGGTCTCCGCGCCCCTCCTGCAGGATCCGCCGCCCGTCCGTCTCTACGCGCCCGGCTCCTGGGGGCCGAACGCGATCCACCAGCTGATCGCGCCGCACGCCTGGCGCCTGCCGTTCGAGCGGGTCTGGCGCGACAAGCGCTGACCACGCCGCCGTGCGCCCCGCCTAGGCTGGGCGCATGGCGCGCACCGGTGAGGACCGGATCTGGACGGTCCCGAACGTCCTCAGCATGGTGCGTCTCGCGCTGGTGCCGGTGTTCCTCGTGCTCGTGGTCCTCGGCGAGGACGCGCTCGCGCTCCTGACCCTCGTCGTCTCGAGCCTCACCGACTACCTCGACGGCTGGATCGCGCGCCGCTTCGACCAGATGACGCGCCTCGGCCGCGTCCTCGATCCGGCCGCCGACCGCCTCTACATCTTCGCCACCGTCCTGGGCCTCGCGGCCCGCGGACTGGTGCCCTGGTGGCTGGTCGCCGTGCTGCTCGCCCGCGACCTGATGCTCGTGGTCCTGGCGGTCGTCCTGGCGAACAACGGCTACGGACCGCTTCCCGTGCACCACCTGGGGAAATTCGCGACCTTCTGCCTCTTCTACGCGCTCCCGCTGATCATGCTGGGGCAGGCGTTCCCGGCCCTCGCGCCCGCCTCGCTCCCCATCGCCTGGGCCTTCGCGCTGTGGGGCGCGTTCCTCTACTGGTGGGCCGGGATCGTCTACGCCGTCCAGACACGGGACCTCGTCCTGGGGGTCCGCACAGGTGCTCAGGGGTCCGACGAGGGTCACGATTCGGATACGCTGACCTGATAGGAGGTACGTCTTGGTCGAGCCCGTCGGTGGAGCATCATCCGCCCAGCACAATTCCGTTCCCGGTGAGCCGTCGACGGAGACGACTCTGACGTTCACCGACGACATCGGCGCCCAGTTCGCCGCTCTCGACAACCGCGCGTCCCGCGAGGAGGCCGAGGCCGTCGGGGCTCTGCCCTCGGGATCCGCGCTGCTGGTCGTGCGCCGCGGACCGAACACCGGCGCCCGCTTCCTCCTCGACACCGACTCCACGACGGTCGGCCGTCACCCCGACGCGGGCATCTTCCTCGACGACGTCACGGTCTCGCGCCGGCACGCCGAGTTCGTCCGCCGCGGCACGGCGTTCGAGGTCCACGACCTCGGCTCCCTGAACGGCACCTACTTCGACGGGGTCCGGATCGAGTCCGCGATCCTCACCGACGGCTCCGAGGTGCAGGTCGGCAAGTTCCGACTCACCTTCTACGCGTCCCGCGCCGACCTCGTCGCCGCTCCGGACGCGTGAGCCGTGGGCCGCTCCTCCGCGCGCGCCCTCCCCACCGGCTCCGCCGCTCTGCTGAGCATCGGGCAGGTGCTGGCCAGGCTGACCAGTGAGTTCCCGGACGTCACCCCGTCCAAGCTGCGCTTCCTCGAGGAGCAGGGGCTCGTCTCGCCGGCCCGCACCGACTCCGGCTACCGCAAGTTCTCGGGCTCCGACGTCGAGCGGCTCCGGATGATCCTCGCTCTGCAGCGCGACCACTACCTCCCCCTCAAGGTCATCCGCGGATACCTCGACGACATCGACGCCGGACGCGAGCCCGCCCTGCCGGCCGGTGTCGGGGGTCCGAGCGCCTCGCTCCTCGGCCCCGCCACGCGGTTGACCCGCGAGGGCCTCGCGGCCGAGTCCGGTGCCACGCCCGCTCTCGTCCAGGAGGCCATCGCCGCCGGGCTCGTGCGGGGCGGCGACGTGTTCGGGGACGAGGCCGTGACGACGCTCAAGGCGCTCGTCGACCTCGGCCGATCCGGTATCGAGCCCCGCCATCTCCGACCGCTCCGCGTCGCCGTCGAGCGCGAGATGTCGCTCATCGAGAGCGTCGTCGCCTCCAGCGCCCGCCGCGGAGAGGCGTCCGGCTCCGCCGGCGCTGCCGAGAACGCGGTGGGGCTCGCGACCCAGCTGGGCACGATCCGCGGGGCGATGGTGCGCAGCGCCCTCTCGCGGATCGCCCGCTCGTGAGGGCCGCGCCGCCGGCCGTCGGGCGGCCCGTGCGACACGCCGCGGCGCCGAGGCCGATGTCGTTTACTCGGCCTGCGCCGGTCGGTACGGTAGGGAGCGCGTTCGGAGGATCCGGCGTCCGGATCCGAGAGGCACAGGGATGAGAGAAGTCAGCCGCGACGTCAGCGGCCAGCGCGACCTCGTCCTGTTCACCGACGGACTGCCCGAGCTCGACGCCGACGCGGGCTACCGCGGGGCCGTCGCGGCGCGCGCCGCGGGGATCACCTACCGGCAGCTCGACTACTGGGCGCGGACCGAGCTCGTCGAGCCCACCGTGCGCGGCGCGTCCGGCTCCGGAACGCAGCGCCTCTACGGCTTCCGCGACATCCTCGTGCTGAAGCTGGTCAAGCGCCTGCTCGACACCGGGATCTCGCTCCAGCAGATCCGCACGGCGGTCAACCAGCTCCGCGAGTCCGGGGTCGACGACCTCGCGCAGACGACCCTGATGAGCGACGGCGCGAGCGTCTACCTCTGCACCTCGAACGACGAGGTCATCGACCTGCTCAGCCGCGGCCAGGGCGTCTTCGGCATCGCCGTCGGCAAGGTCCTCCGCGAAGTCGAGTCGAGCCTCGTCGAGCTCGACCATCAGTCGGTCGACCCGGGCGACGAGCTCGCCCAGCGCCGCGCCTCCCGCCGCGTCGGCTGACCGCCCACCCCTCGCGGGTCGGCCGCGGCCCCGGGGACTCCGGGGTCTCCTCCGCGCGCTCAGCTGATCAGGAGCGGACCTGCCTGCAGCCGTGCTGAGCGGGCAACGGGCGGCACCCGAGTCTCACCGAGCTGGTCGAATGGCGGGCCCCGCCCGCGTGATCCGTCCGCCGGACGCGAGCTCCCCGCCGATCACGCCCGCTAGCATGCGGGTCCGATGACGGGCTCCGTCCGTGTCCCGCCCTGCGGATCCGACGATGGGCTCCGCCCGCGCATCGAGAGCCCGCGCTGAACTCCGACGCCGAGCGTCCGCCGGCGCCGTCCCTGGCACTCCTCGGGCACCGAGCATCGCCCGCGTCCCGAGACCTCGAGCCGGAGGAGTCCGGCGGACCCGCCGGCCCTAGGTCGCGGCGGGGACCTGCTCGCCGATGCGACCGGTGCGGATCACGCGGTCGAGCAGCAGGTCGAAGTTGTGCGCCATCTCCTGAGCGCTCTCCCCGGGCCAGACGTGCACGGGCTTCGCCGCGCCCTGCGCCTGCTGGAGGGAGGTGCGCTCCGGGAGCTGCGGGCTGAGCACGAGCGGTCCGAACATGTCGCGCAGCTCCTTGATCCGGAACTGGTGCTCCAGCGACTGGACGCGGGCGCGGTTGACGATGATGCCCAGCGGCTGGAGGCGCGGGCTGAGTCCGCGGCGGATCTCCTCGATCGCCCGGAGCGCCCGGTCGGCGGCGGCCACCGAGAACAGGCCCGGCTCCGTGACGACGGCGACGCGGTCGCTCGCGGCCCAGGCCGTGCGGGTCAGGGCGTTGAGCGAGGGGGCGCAGTCGATCAGCACGAGGTCGTAGTCGGCCTCGACGCTCGCGAGGGCCTCCTCGAGCTTCCAGATGTCGCGGATGCTGGGGTGCGGCCCGTCGAAGTTGATCGCGGAGGGGCTGCCGATCAGCACGTCGATCGTGCCGTGGTGCTCCTTGGTCCAGCCGGAGGGGGCGATCGCCGAGCGGACGATCTTCTCCTTCGGCGACGTCAGGACGTCGGCGATGTTGAGGTGGCCGGCGACGTTGATGTCCATTCCGGTCGACACGTCGGACTGGGGATCGAGGTCGACGACCAGCGTTCGCAGGCCCTTCGAGAACGCCGCGGATGCAAGGCCGAGCGTCACCGTGGTCTTGCCGACGCCGCCCTTGAGGGAGCTCACGCTGAGTACATGCATGGCTGACTACTTTACGTTCCTCCGGGCGGCAGAACCTAACCGTTCGCTGCACGCGCCGTCCGCGCCGCCTCCGGAAGCGGGCCGCACTAGCAGTCGGAGCGCGCTCCGACCAAGCCGCCCGGCGCGATCCGGGCCCGCCGGTACACTCGTCCTGAGCGGAAGGAGGCTCGTTCGCATGGATGAGCGCAACGACGAACAGCCCGACACCGGCACCGGTCCCACGCCGCGGACCGCCATGGACGCGGCTCGGGAATCGGGTCAGTACTCCCCGCGAGCGAGCGACACCGCTCCGACCCTCCTGCCCGACGGCGTGCGGATCACCCCGCCCGGCCCGCGGCGCCGCTCCACCGCCCCCGCTCCGGTCGAGGACGAGGACGCGATCGACGTCGGCCGCCTCGGCCTGCCGCCCTCGCGCTCGCACGCTCTCGCGCCCCCGGAGCCGAGTCCTGCTCCGACCCCCTCACCGGCTCCCGCTCACCCGTCCGGCGCGAACGGACCGGTCTCGGCGGGGATCCCCGCCCGAGCGGAGTCCGCCGAGAAGCCCGCGGCGTCCGAGTCCGCGGGGGAGCCCGCCGCCGTCCCCACGCGCCGCGACCGCCTCCGCGCCGAGTCCTCGAGCGCCGCTCCCGCCCCGTCCGCGCCGAGCGCCGCCGTCCCCGAGTCGGCGTCGATGCTCACCCCGGACAGGCTCCTGGAGGTCAACCGCAAGACCCGTCCCGCTCCCACGGGCGGCTGGCACCGCTTCCTCTACGGCCTGACCTTCCACACGGTCAACCTCGGCGACTCCGCGAAGGTGAAGGCGTGGAAGGCGATGGACGAGCGGATCGGCCGGCAGTTCGAGGGCGGCACCCGCTTCGTCCCGGTCATGACCCGCAAGGGCGGCGTCGGCAAGACCACGGTCACGACGCTCCTGGGCATGGCCCTCGCCGACGCGCGCGAGGACCGCATCATCGCGGTCGACGCGAACCCCGACCGCGGCACCCTGGCCGAGCGCGTCCCCAAGCAGACGCGGGCGACCGTCCGCGACGTCGTGAACCGCGCGGCCGGCGTGACCGGGTTCACCGAGTTCTCGACGATGGTCTCCCGCGACGAGACCCGCCTCGACGTCCTCGCCTCCGACACCGACCCGCAGCTCTCCGAGGCCTTCGACGAGGACGACTACAACGTGGTCGCCGACCTGGTCGAGCGCTTCTACTCGATCATGCTCACCGACTGCGGCACGGGCATCGTGCACTCGGTGATGCGGCCCACGCTGCAGCGCGCCGACACGGTGGTGATCGTCTCGGGCGGCAGCGTCGACGAGGCCCGCCTGGCCTCCGAGACCCTCACCTGGCTGGACGCGAACGGCTACGGCGCCCTGGTGCGCAACGCGGTCGTCGCGCTCAACACGGCGACGCAGGGCACGAGCCTGGTGAAGCTGGAGGAGATCGAGTCGCACTTCCGCTCCCGCGTCCGCGACATCGTCCGGATCCCCTACGACCCGGTGCTCGCCGCCGGCTCCGTGGTGAAGTGGGAGCAGCTGCGCGAGGGCACGAAGGACGCCGCGCGCCTGCTCGCCGCGCTCGTGGTCGAGGGCATGCCGGTCCGACGTGTCTGAGCCCCGGGCTTCCGGGGCGGCGTCCGCCGCGCACCAGGACCGCACCGACGGGCCCGACGCGTCCACCGACGCCTTCGACCTGATCGTCGTCGGGGCCGGCTCCGGCAACTCGATCGTCGGTCCGGAGTTCGACGGCCTGCGGGTCGCGATCCTCGACGACGGGGAGTGGTTCGGCGGCACCTGCCTCAACGCCGGCTGCATCCCGACCAAGATGTTCGTCCACGTCGCCGACGTGGTCACCGACGTCGACCAGGGCGGCCCGATCGGCGTCCACTCCCGCCTCCGCCGCCCCGAGTGGGCCGAGGTGCGCGACCGGGTGTTCGGCCGGATCGACGCGATCAGCGAGGGCGGTTTCGAGTACCGCGATCAGCGCTCCCCGAACGTGACCGTCCTCCGCGAGAGCTTCGGCTTCGAGTCGCTCGGAGACGGCGACCGCCCGCACGTCCTCGTCAGCGCCAGCGGTGCCCGCATCAGTGCGCCGCAGGTGGTCGTGGCCGCCGGCTCGCGGCCCAGGCCGCTCCTCGCCGCGTACGAGCCGGACCCCCGCATCCAGGACTCCTCCTCCGTCATGCGGCTCGACGAGCTCCCCGAGCGGATGCTGATCCTCGGCGGCGGCGCGGTAGCCGTCGAGTTCGCCCACGTCTTCTCCTCCTTCGGCACGGCCGTGACCGTCGCCGTCCGCGGCGACCGCCTCCTCCGCGCCCTCGACGAGGACGTCTCGCGCCGGTTCACCGGGATCGCCGCCGAGCGGTACACGGTGCTCACCGGAGTGAGCGCCGAGAGCGTCGACGCCCGCCCTGACGGGCTCCGCGTCGCCCTCAGCGACGGCACGACGGTCGAGACCGACCTGCTCCTCGTCGCCCTCGGCCGCGACCCCAACAGCGACACGGTCGCCGCCGCCTCCGTCGGGATCGATCTGCACGAGGACGGCCGGATCAGCGTCGACCCCGAGCAGCGCGTCCTCTCCGGCGGACGCCCCGTGCCCGGCCTCTTCGCCCTCGGCGACGTGTCGTCCCGCTGGCAGCTCAAGCACGTCGCCAACCACGAGGCGCGCCTCGTGGCGCACAACCTCCTGCACCCGGGCGAGATGCTCTCCGACACCCTCTCGCCGGTGCCCGGCGCGATCTTCGCCCACCCGCAGATCGCCCACTTCGGGCTCACCGCGGCCGAAGCGCGGGACCAGGGCCTGGACGTCGTCACCGTCACCCAGGAGTACGGCTCCACCGCCTTCGGCTGGGCGCTCGAGGACGACTCCAGCGCCTGCCTCCTGGTCGTCGGACTCGACGGCGCCCTCCTCGGCGCGCACATCATCGGGCCGCAGGCCAGTATCCTCATTCAGCCGCTCGTCCAGGCCGCCAGCGCCGGCACCGGCATCCGCGGACTCGCCCGCAGCCAGTACTGGCCGCACCCCGCAGCGAGCGAAGTCGTCGAGAACGCCCTCCTGAGCGCGGAGGAGGCCCTGAGGGAGCGCACCACATGACCGAACGCCAGATCCGCATCTTCGGGGACCCGGTGCTGAAGACCCCGTCCACGACCATCGAGACGGTCGACGCCGGCGTCCGCGGCCTCGTCGAGGACCTCGTCGACAGCGTCCGCCCGCCCGGACGCGCCGGCGTCGCAGCCCCCCAGATCGGCGTCAACCTCCGCGCCTTCAGCTACAACGTCGACGGCGTCATCGGCTACATCCTCAACCCCGAGATCATCGAGCTCAGCGGAGACCCGCGACCGGTCGACGAGGGCTGCCTCTCCGTCCCGAACCTCTGGTACCCCGCGATCCGCTACCCGCACGCGAAGGTCCGCGGCACCGACCTCGACGGCAACGAGATCGTCCTCGAAGGCGACGGCCTCATGGCCCAGGCCCTCCAGCACGAATGCGACCACCTCGACGGACGCCTCTACCTCGACCGCCTCTCCCAGGACGACCGCCGCGCCGCCATGAAGGCCGTCCGGGAATCCGACTGGTTCTGAGTCGGATTCCGAGCCGGTCCTTGCCCGGCTCGGCGCGGTCGGCTTTTCGAGGTGGGCGCGTTCGGTGGAGCGTCGTGCGTTCCGCCGACGGGAAAGCGCTGGGACGCGCTTTCCCGGATACGGCTGTGTCGAGGGGGGGCGGTCCCTGCCCGGCCCGGCGCGGTCGGCTCAGCGAGGTGGGGGCGTTCCGTGGAGCGTCGTGCGTTCCGCCGACGGGAAAGCGCTGGGACGCGCTTTTCCGGATACGGCTGTGTTGAGGGGGAGCCAGTCCTTGCCCGGCTCCGCGCAGTCGGCCGCTCGAGGTGGGCGCGTTCCGTGGAGCGTCGTGCGTTCCACCGACGGTGAAGCGCTGGCACGCGCTTCACCGGATACGGCTGTGTCGAGGGGAGCCGGTCCTTGCCCGGCTCCGCGCGGTCGGCCTTTCGAGGTGGGCGCGTTCCGTCGAGCGTCGTGCGTTCCGCCGACGGGAAAGCGCTGGGACGCGCTTTTCCGGATACGGCTGTGTTGAGGGGGAGCCGGTCCCTGCCCGGCCCGGCGCGGTCGGCACCGCGACAGGGGCGCGTCGAGGAGAGCGTCGGGCGTTCCGCCGACGGGATAGAGCTGGGCGCGCTGTCCCGGAGGCGGCTGCGATCGGGACGGCCTGCTGGTGACGCGGGGAGAGCGCGGGGTCAGCGGAGGGAGATGCCCTCGGTGGCGGGGGCGGCGGAGTAGACGGCGGCGATGGTGTCGGCGAAGTCGGCGAGGATGACGTTGCGCTTGATGCTCATCTTCGGAGTCAGGTGACCGCTCGCCTCCGTGAACTCGGTCGGGAGGATCACGAACTTCCGGATCGACTCTGCACGGGACACGCGCTCGTTCGCCGCGTCGACGGCCCGCTGCACCTCGGCCAGAACGACCGGGTTCACGGCCGCGTCCTCGAGTGAGAGACCCTTGTCCTGCCCGTTGTTCGCGAGCCACGTCGGCAGCATCTCGGAGTCGAGCGTGACCAGTGCGGCGATGAACGGGCGCTGGTCGCCGACGACGACGACCTGGCCGACCAGCGGGTTCGCGCGGATCGGATCCTCCAGCGCCGCCGGAGCGACGTTCTTGCCGCCGGCGGTGACGATGATCTCCTTCTTCCGCCCGGTGACGCGCAGGTACCCGTCCTCGTCCAGGGTTCCGAGGTCGCCCGTGCGGAACCACTCGCCGTCGAAGGACTCGGCCGTCGCCGCCTCGTTGTTCCAGTAGCCGCCGAAGACGTCGATCCCGCGCACCTGGATCTCGCCGTCGCCCGCGATCCGGATCGAGACCCCGGGCATCGCCGGGCCCACCGAGCCGATCTTGAACCGCTCGGTGCGGTTGACCGTGGCGGGCGCCGTCGTCTCCGTGAGGCCGTAGCCCTCGAGGATCTTGATGCCGAGGCTGTGGAAGAAGTGCCCGAGCCGGTCCCCCAGCGGCGCCGAGCCGGACACCGCGAAGCGGACGTTCCCGCCCATGGCGGTGCGCAGCTTCGAGTAGACGAGCCGGTCGAAGAGGAGGAACTGCAGCTTCAGCGCGAGCGGCACCGAGCCCGCCTCGAGCGCCATCGAGTGGGCGACGGCGACGTCGGCCGCGCGGCGGAAGATCTTCCCCTTCCCCCCGGCCTCGGCCTTCTGCTCGGCGGAGTTGTAGACCTTCTCGAACACGCGCGGCACGGCCAGGAGGAACGTCGGCTTGAAGGACGCGAGCGAGGGGAGCAGCTGCCTGGTGTCGGCCTGGTGCCCCACCTTCACCCCGCCGTGCACGCAGAGGATCGCGATGAAGCGGGCGAACACGTGCGCCGTGGTGATGAACAGCAGCGTCGACGCGCCGGGCTGGTGGATCAGCTCCGTCAGGGCGACCGCCGAGTTGCGGCTGAGCTCGACGAAGTTCGAGTGCCGGATGATGCAGCCCTTGGGGCGGCCGGTGGAGCCGGAGGTGTAGATGATCGTCGCGATGTCGGTGCCGGTCGCCAGCGAGCGGCGGCGCTCGATCTCGGCGTCCGGCACGTCGACGCCGCGCGCGACGAGCTTGTCCAGATCGCCCAGCCCGATCTGCCAGGCGAGTCGGACCTCGGGAAGGTCGGCGCGGATCTCGTCGAAGCGGGCGAAGTGCTCGGGAGTCTCGACGATCACGGCGTGCGCGCCGGAGTCGGCGAGGTTCCACTGCACCTGCGCGGGGGAGGAGGTCTCGTACACCGGGACGAGGATCCCGCCGGCGAACCAGACGGCGAAGTCGATCAGCGTCCACTCGTAGCGCGTCTTGCAGATCAGCCCGACCTTCTCGCCCGGCTCGAGGCCGGCGGCGACGAAGCCCTTCGCGAGGGCCGTGACCTGGTCGAGGAACTCCTGCGCCGTCACATCGCGCCAGCCGTCGCCGTCGGGCAGCGCGAAGAGCGGGCGATCGGGTGTCTCGCGGACGCGGTCCAGCAGGAGGGCGGTCGTGTTGGCCTGGGGATCGGCCGGAACCACCAGGGGGGAATCGAACTGGTCCACGGCAACTCCTTCGGTACCTGAATGAACGTCGTCTCCACCCTACCGGCGCGGCGCAAGCTGTGGATCCGTTCAGGGTAACGATCCAGGGGTGGCTCCGCGAGGAGGGCCGACACGCGTCGCCGGGTCTCGCCGCTGAGCCGCATCGGAGCGCTCGCGGTCACTACACTCGTCCTGGCCGCCGCTCAGGGCGGCCCGCCGACGCTGCCGCGCCGGTGGCGACGGGAAGGCGGTTCGCGTGCACGCGATCGGGATCGACATCGGCGGCACGAAGATCGCCGGAGCCCTGGTCGACGAGTTCGGGGGGATCCTCCGCGAGGACCGTCGGCCCACTCCTGCCGGGCACCCCGAGCTGATCGTCGACGTCGTGGTCGAGATGGTCGAGCATCTGCGCTCCGGCCTGCTCCCGGGAGACGTCTCCGCGGTCGGAGTCGCCGCCGCCGGCTTCATCGACGCCTCGCAGTCGATCGTCTACTACGCCCCGAACATCAACTGGCGCAACGAGCCCTTCCGCGAGAAGCTCTCGGCCCGCATCGACCTGCCGATCATCATCGAGAACGATGCGAACGCCGCCGGCTGGGCCGAGTTCCGCTACGGCTCGGGCCGCCTCGTCAGCGACATGCTGATGCTCACCATCGGCACCGGAGTGGGTGGCGCGATCGTCATCAACGACCGGCTCCTGCGCGGCGGCTTCGGCGCCGCGGCCGAGATCGGGCACATGCGCGTCGTCCCCGGAGGCCTGCCCTGCGGCTGCGGCGCCCGCGGCTGCATCGAGCAGTACGGCTCGGGCCGCGCGCTCCAGCGCTTCGCCGGCGAGCTGGCCGACGCGGGCGGGATCGGCCAGGGCATCGCCGACGCCCGCGCCCGCAACGGCGGCGAGCTGAACGGCCACCTCATCTCCGAGCTGATCACCGCCGGCGACCTCGGCGCCCTCGCGGCGCTGCGACAGCTCGGCCACTGGCTGGGCGAGGCGGCGGCCAGCCTGAGCGCCGTCCTCGACCCGCAGATGTTCGTCATCGGCGGCGGAGTGGCGCAGGCGGGCGACCTCCTGCTGGACCCCATCCGCCAGGCCTACCTCGACAACCTCCCCGCCCGGGGCTACCACCCCGAGCCCGAGTTCCGCATCGCGGAGCTCGTCAATGACGCCGGAGTCGTGGGGGCCGCCGACCTGGCGCGCCTGCACGCGAGCTCCCTCTAGCGGCACCCGCCGCGCCCGATCCGCCGCACCGCCGAGGAGCCCGATGTTCTACTGGTTCATGAAGCACATTGTCGCGGGCCCGCTCCTGAAGACGATCTTCCGGCCGTGGGTGGTCGGCGCCGACAAGGTGCCGCAGAACGGCGGCGTGATCCTCGCGAGCAACCACCTCTCCTTCATCGACTCCGTGATCCTCCCGCTGGTGATCGAGCGGAACATGGTCTTCCTCGCCAAGAGCGACTACTTCACCGGCAAGGGCCTCAAGGGCTGGGCGACGCGGACGTTCTTCACCGCCACGGGGATGCTGCCCATCGACCGCTCCGGTGGCAAGGCGTCGGAGGCCTCGCTCAACACGGGCCTCCGCGTCCTCGCGGGCGGCCACGCCCTGGGCATCTATCCCGAGGGCACGCGCAGCCCCGACGGCCGCATGTACCGCGGCCGCACCGGTGTCGCGCGCATGGTCCTCGAGGCCCGCGTGCCCGTCATCCCGGTCGCCATGATCGACACCGCGCGCATCATGCCCATCGGCAAGCGCCTGCCGAAGCTGGGCCGCATCGGCATCGTCTTCGGGGAGCCGCTCGACTTCAGCCGCTTCGAGGGCATGGAGGGCGACCGGTTCATCCTCCGCTCGATCACCGACGAGATCATGTACGAGCTCCTCGCCCTGAGTGGCCAGGAGTACCTCGACGTCTACGCGACCTCGGTCAAGGAGAAGCGCGCGGCCCTCACCCGCTGAGCGCCCGCTCGACGCCGGGGGCCCCTCCCGGCCGAGCGCCCTGCCAGGCTATAAGCTCGTCAACCGCTGCCGTCCGTCCGGACGGCGGCCCTCCGCGCGCCGCTGGCGCCCGTCAGAACCGGGAACACCCTCGTGGTCATCGATCCGAACGAACCGTACGTCCTCGCCGCCCCCTCCGTGGTCGCCGGCCTGGACTATTGGCGCGAGCTCGAGATCAAGCAGCAGCCGCAGTGGCCCGATGCGGAGGCCGTGCGAGCGGCGTCCGCCGAGGTGGCCGCGCTCCCTCCGCTGGTGTTCGCCGGCGAGGTGGACCAGCTGCGCGAGCGTCTCGGAGCCGCGGCCCGCGGCGAGGCGTTCCTCCTGCAGGGCGGCGACTGCGCCGAGACCTTCGCCGGAGCGACCGCCGAGCAGATCCGCAACCGCGTCAAGACCGTGCTGCAGATGGCCGTCGTCCTGACCTACGGCGCGAGCATGCCCGTCATCAAGATGGGCCGGATGGCCGGCCAGTTCGCGAAGCCGCGCTCGAGCGACCTCGAGACCCGCGGCGACGTGACCCTGCCCGCCTACCGCGGCGACATCGTCAACGGCTACGACTTCACCCCGGAGTCGCGCGCCGCGGACCCGCGTCGCATCGTGCAGGGCTACCACACCGCCGCCTCGACGCTGAACCTCATCCGCGCCTTCACGCAGGGCGGATTCGCCGACCTGCGCCTCGTCCACTACTGGAACAAGGGCTTCACCGAGAACCCGCAGAACCAGCGCTACGAGCAGCTGGCCCGCGAGATCGACCGCGCGGTCAAGTTCATGGTGGCGTGCGGGGCCGACTTCGAGGGCATGAAGCGCACCGAGTTCTACACCGGCCACGAGGGCCTGCTGATGGACTACGAGCGCCCCATGACGCGCATCGACTCGCGGACCGGCACGCCGTACAACACCTCCAGCCACTTCATCTGGATCGGCGAGCGCACCCGCGAGCTCGACGGCGCGCACGTCGACTTCCTGTCGCGGGTGCGCAACCCGATCGGCGTGAAGCTCGGCCCGTCGACCACGCCCGAGACGATGCTCGAGCTGATCGACAAGCTCGACCCCGAGCGGGAGCCCGGTCGCCTCACCTTCATCACCCGCATGGGTGCCGGGAGGATCCGCGACGCCCTCCCGCCGCTGCTCGAGGCCGTCAAGCGGAGCGACGCCCTGCCGCTGTGGGTGACCGATCCGATGCACGGCAACGGGCTGACGACGCCGACCGGCTACAAGACCCGTCGCTTCGACGACGTGGTCGACGAGGTCAAGGGCTTCTTCGAGGCGCACCGCGCCGCGGGGACGCACCCGGGCGGCATCCACGTCGAGCTCACGGGCGACGACGTCACCGAGTGCCTCGGCGGCTCGGAGCACATCGACGAGGCGACGCTCGCCACCCGGTACGAGTCGGTCTGCGACCCGCGCCTCAACCACATGCAGTCGCTCGAGCTCGCGTTCCTCGTGGCGGAGGAGCTCCGGGGCCGCGCGATCTGATCCGACCCCGACCGCCGGTCGAGTCCTCGTTGAGGGCTCGACCGGCGGCGTCAGGTCGTGATGGTGATCGACAGCTGGATCGTCGTGCCGCGCTGCACGAGATCGCCGGCCTTGTTGGACTGGTTCGTGACCTTGGTCAGCTCGTTCGGCGCCGCGTCGATCAGCGGGCCGAGCGTCGTCAGGGAGTAGCTCCACGACAGGTCCGCCGCCTCGAGGGCCGCCTTCGCCTCGTCGCGGTTCATCCCCACGACGTTCGGCACGGCGACGGGCTCGGGCCCCTTCGACACGACGACCGAGACGGTGTCGCCGGTCACGGCGGGCGCCTCCGGGTTCGCCTGCGTGAGGACGACGCCCGCGGCCACGGTGTCGCTCCAGTCCTCGCCGCTGCGGTCGAGGGCGAGACCGGCCGCCTCCGCCTTCGCCGTCGCGTCGTCGATCGAGAGGCCGACGACGTTCGGGATCGGTCCGAGGCTCACCACCATCGCGATGGTGCTGGTCTCGGACATCGTCTCGGGCAGCGCCGATCCGTCCGGCAGCGAGGCGGAGACGACCACACCGGCGTCGACGTCGGCGTCGAAGATCTTCGAGACGTCGCCGACGGTGAAGGAGCCGCCCGTCACCGCGGCGGCAGCGTCGGCCTCCGAGAGGCCGGCAAGAGACGGGACCGGCAGCTGGCGCGGCCCGCTCGAGACGGTCAGCGTGATGACGGAGCCCTTGTGCACCCCCAGCCCGCCGGGCGGATCGGAGCTCACCACCGTCCCCGCGGGCACGGTGAGGTCGGGCGTCTCCTGCGGCTGCACCTCGAAGCCCTGCGCCTGCAGCTGGGCCGTCGCGTCCTGCTGCGACTGGCTGACGACGTCCGGGATCGACACGATCGCGCCGGGTCCCTCGCCGAACCACCAGGCCGTCCCGCCGCCGATGAGCGCCAGGAGGAGCACGACCACCGTGAGCAGGACGCCGCGACGCCGTCGGACGCGGCGCCTGCTCGCGAGCCGGGCGACGGTGTCGTCGTCCTCGTCGACCACGAGTACCGCTCCGGGCGCCGGCGCCGGGTCGAAGACCGAGGTCTGCCCGGGCTCCGCCGGATCGAAGACGGCCGTCGCGGGCGCCGGATCGGCGACGGGCGCCGGGAGCGGGGTGACCGCCTGCGTGTCGCCGCGGCGGTCGCTCGGTGTGATGCCCATGAGCCGCTCGGCCTCGAGCAGCTGCGCGAGCATGACACCGGCGTCGCGGGGCCGCATGTCCGGGTCGCGCTCGGTCGCCCAGAGGACGAGCTCGTCGAGCGAGGTGGGGACGGAGGCGACCGTCGCGCTGGGGTACGGGACGGAGTCGTTCGCGTGCTGGTACGCGATCTGCATCGGCTGCTCGCCCGTGAAGGGCTGCTCTCCGGTGAGCATCTCGTAGATCATGATCCCGATGGCGTAGATGTCGCTGCGGGTGTCGGCGGTGCCCCGCGTGACCAGCTCGGGGGAGAGGTAGGCGATCGTGCCGAGGAGGGCCTGACCGGAGGCGGTGTTGGCGGAGGCGGCGCGCGCGAGGCCGAAGTCGCCGATCTTGATCCGGCCGTCGTCGGCGAGGAGCACGTTCTCGGGCTTGAGGTCGCGGTGGAGGATCCCGGCGCGGTGCGCGGCGGCGAGACCCGAGAGCACGGAGTGCATGATGTCGACGACCTGCTGGGCGGTCAGCCGGCCGCGCTCCTTGAGCAGGTCGCGCAGGGTGATCCCGGGGAGGTACTCCATCACCAGGTAGGCCATGTCCGAGTCCTGGCCCTGGTCGAAGACGCTGACCACGTTCGGGTGGGCGAGACGGGCGGCGGAGCGCGCCTCCTGGACGAAGCGGTTCTTGAACGTCGCGTCGTCGGAGAGGTGGCCGTGCATGACCTTCATCGCCACGCGGCGCTCGAGGCGCTGATCGTGCGCGAGGTAGACCGTCGCCATGCCGCCGCGGGCGATCCTCGAGCGCACCTCGTACCGGCCGTCGACGAGACGGCCGAGGAGAGGGTCGAGCTGGCTGGTGGTCACGCGACGAGTCTAGGCAAGACCCCCGGGGGAACCGGTGAGCGACGCCCGGGCGGCGCAGGACGGGCCCGACTCCTTCTCCGGGGCGCCCGCAGTTGGCGGCCCTCCGGGCTCGTGGCAGTCTTGACGCGTGACCGACTCGTCCGCTTCCCCCGCCACCTCGACCGATTCCGAGCTCGAGTGGCTGACCGTCCCCGACCTCGTGGAGCTGACCGGGCTCGGCGCCGGCCGGGTCCGCCGCCTCCTCGAGGAGCGCCACCTGCTCGGCACCCGCCGCGACGGCGTGCTGAAGGTCCCCGCCCTCTTCCTCCGCGACGGGGAGCCGATGAGCGAGATCCGCGGCACCGCGATCCTGCTCGCCGACTCCGGCTTCACCGACGACGAGGCGGTCGACTGGATGCTGACGGTCGAGGAGAGCCTGGGCACGAGCCCGATCGTCGCCCTCCGCGCCGGCCGCAAGGCCGAGGTCCGGCGGGTCGCCCAGGCCCTGGCCTGATCCCGCCGGTCCGCTCCTAGGAGGTGCGGACCGTGACCTGGGCGGCCAGCTCGCGCAGCTCCGCCACGCCCTCCGTGCGGAGCGGCGCGTCGGGGAGGACCGCGATCGCCGCGGCCACCTCCTGGTCGATGCGCTCCTCGAGCCGCTCGAGGGCGCCGCTGCCCGCGATGATCTCCTGCGCCCGCGCGATGGACGCCGCGTCGGCGTCGTTCCGGCCCACGACCGCGTCGAGCTCGGCCCGCTCGCCCGGCGAGCACGCGCCGCGGGCGAGGCCGAGCAGCACGGTGCGCTTGCCCTCCCGCAGATCGTCGCCGGCCGGCTTTCCCGTCACCGCCGGGTCGCCGAAGACTCCGAGGACGTCGTCGCGCAGCTGGAAGGCGATCCCGACCGGGAGCCCGAAGCGGCGCAGGGCGTCCAGCTGAGCGTCGTCGCCGCCGGCGAGGGAGCCGCCGATCACCAGCGGCGCCTCGATGCTGTACTTCGCGCTCTTGTAGACCACCACCCGCTCCGCCCGCTGCAGGTGCTCGTGCTCGGGGTGCTGCACCCACGCGCTCTCCTCGAGGATGTCGAGGTACTGGCCCAGCGTGACCTCGGTGCGCATCAGGTTGAACTCGGCGCGCGCGCGCTCGGCCGCGACTCGATCCCCGAGCGACCACTCCGCCGCGGCGAAGATCTCGTCCGACCAGACCAGGAGGAGGTCGCCGAGGAGGATCGCGGAGGAGCGGCCGAACTCGTCGCGGTCGCCGGTCCAGCCGCCGTCGGCGTGGAAGGAGGAGAAGCGCCGGTGCGCCGCGGGAGCGCCGCGGCGGGTGTCGGAGTTGTCGATCACGTCGTCGTGGACGAGAGCGGCGGCGTGGAACAGCTCCAGGCCGGCGCCCACCCTCGCGATCGGATCGGAGCCGCTCGGATGGGCCTCGCTCGAGGTGCTCGACACGGCGTTCCAGCCCGCCTCGCAGAAGCGCGCGCGGAACCGCTTGCCCCCGCTGAGAAAGTCCCGCGAAAGGTCGCCGAGGGCGGAGACGTCCTCTCCTATGGAGCGCAGAATTGGCGTGCGCCCGGTGAGGAATTCATCGATTCGGAGCTGGACGCGATCGACCAGTCGAGAGCTGTGGTTCACCCGACCAGCCTATGCACCGAAGGTGCCTGGTGCCTGCGTCGGGCTCGGTCTACACTGAAGCGCCGCCCGACCGGTCGAGCCCAGACGCCGCCTATTCCGGTGCCGATCCCCGAAAGGGTCGACGCCGCACCCTGAAGGGGTCACGATGCCGCTTTCGGAACACGAGCAACGGCTCCTCGATGAGATGGAGCGGAACCTCTACCAGAACGACGCCGATTTCGTGGCGGCGGTCGGCAAGGGACGCGGCGGCACCAACTACCGGGCCCTCGTGCTCGGCATCCTCCTCGGCATCCTCGGTCTCGCCGTGCTCGTCGCGGGCGTGGTCGTGCGCCAGCCCCTCGTCGGCATCCTCGGGTTCGCCTTCATGCTCGGCGGCGTGATCGTGGCCATGCGCCCGGCCGCCGGCGGCTCCTCCGAGCCCGGCCTGCCCGACGTCGGCCGTCCGTCGAAGCCCCGCTCGGGCAACCGCCAGGGGTCCGGCTTCATGGACCGTCTGAACGACAGGTGGGACAACCGCGGAGACGGGCGCGGCTAGCCTCCCCTCCGCTCCACCACAGGGTCGATCCTCACGGATCGGCCCTTTTTTCGTGCCCGCGGCCTCCCTCCCGCGGCATTCCCCCTCCACTTCGCCCCACTGTCGCGATTCCGCGGAAACACGCGGATGACCGGGGCCTCTCCGGCGCGCCCCGCGCCGCGCCGGGGTTGTGAGTGGGGGGAAGTGGAGTACTGTGGAGGACACACCATCCTTGGCCGGAAGAAGTGGGGGGCAGTCCGTGTTCCTCGGCACCTATTCCCCCAAGCTCGACGAGAAGGGCCGCGTGATCCTCCCCGCCAAGTTCCGCGACGAGCTCTCCTCCGGAGTCGTCGTCACGCGCGGCCAGGAGCGGTGCCTGTACGTGTTCAGCCAGGCCGAGTTCGAGGTGATGCACGAGAAGATCCGGCAGGCGCCGGTGACCAGCAAGCAGGCGCGGGACTTCCTCCGGGTGTTCCTCTCGGGCGCGAGCGCCGAGACGCCGGACAAGCAGAACCGCGTGACCCTCCCGGCTCCGCTGCGCGCCTACGCCGGCCTCGACCGCGACCTCACCGTCATCGGAGCGGGCAACCGCGCCGAGATCTGGGCGCAGGGCGCCTGGGAGACCTACCTGCAGGAGCAGGAGTCCGTGTTCTCCGACACCCAGGAGGAGGTGATCCCCGGCCTGTTCTAGGTCCTGTCGCGCGACTCCCAGCCACTCGGCGCCCGGACGCACCTTCCCCGGTGTCCGGACGCGAGGTGGATGGGGATCGGACGACAGGAACGGGAACGGCGGGACCGCCATGGCAGAGAACACTCCGAAGGGCGCTCCGCGCCCGACCGAGGAGCGGCACCTCCCGGTGCTGCTCGAGCGCTGCGTCGAGCTCCTCGCTCCGGCGCTGGAGCGCGACGGGGCGGTCGTCGTCGACGCGACGCTCGGCATGGGCGGGCACTCGCTCGCGCTGCTCGAGCGCTTCCCCGGCCTGCACCTCGTGGGCCTGGACCGCGACCCGGAGGCGCTGCAGCTCGCGGGGGAGCGGCTCTCCGCCCACGCCTCCAGGATCGACCTCGTGCACGCCGTCTACGACGAGCTGCCCGACGTGCTCGACGAGCTGGGCATCGACACGATCGACGGAGCGCTCTTCGACCTCGGCGTCTCCTCGCTCCAGCTCGACGAGACCGAGCGCGGGTTCTCCTACTCCAAGGACGCGCCGCTCGACATGCGGATGGACTCGACCGCCCCGCTCACGGCGGCGAGCATCATCGCCGACTACGACGAGACCGCCCTGCGCCGCATCTTCCACGAGTACGGCGAGGAGCGCCTCGCCGCGCGCTACGCCAAGAAGATCGTGGAGGCCCGTCGCGAGGCTCCGCTGGAGCGCTCCGGCCGTCTCGTCGAGATCATCCAGGCGGCGACCCCGGTCGCGATCCAGCGGAACGGCCACCCCGCCAAGCGCGTCTTCCAGGCGCTGCGGATCGAGGTCAACCAGGAGCTGTCCGTCCTCGAGCGGGCGATCCCCGCCGCGCTGGGCCGGATCAACGAGGGCGGGCGGATCGTCGTCGAGGCGTACCAGTCGCTCGAGGACCGGATCGTCAAGCGCGCGCTCCAGGCCGCGTCCTCCTCCACCGCCCCGGCCGGCCTCCCGATGGAGCTGCCGGAGCACCGACCCGAGTTCCGACTCGTCATCCGCGGAGCCGAGCTCGCCTCCGACGACGAGAAGGCCCGCAACCCCCGAGCGACACCCGTGCGTCTGCGCGCGGCCGAGAGGATCAGGAGCACCGCATGAGCGCCACCGCCGTCATCGACCCCGCCGTCATCGACACCGCCCGCCGAGCACGCCCCGAGGAGGAGGCGCCCCGCCCCCGCATCGAGGCCGTCCCGGCCGGTCAGGCGCAGTCGCGCCCGAAGCTCGTCTACGGGATCGTCGCCGTCGCCGGCCTCTTCGCGATCATCGTCGTCCAGCTCCTGGTGAGCGTCGGCCTCTCGCAGGGGGCCTACCAGATCTCGGCGCTGCAGACCGAGCAGAAGTCGCTCACCCGCAGCAACG
Source organism: Rathayibacter sp. AY1C5 (assembly GCF_002931705.1). Lineage (NCBI taxonomy): Bacteria > Bacillati > Actinomycetota > Actinomycetes > Micrococcales > Microbacteriaceae > Rathayibacter > Rathayibacter sp. AY1C5. The sequence goes on along the minus strand of NZ_PSWD01000006.1, from coordinate 88,613 downwards.
CGGAGAAGCAGGACGCCGTCGACACGCTGAGCTCGCCGCAGAACCTCGCCACCGCCGCTCAGGGCCTGGGCATGGTCGCCAACACCGCGCCGGTCTACCTCCGCCTCTCGGACGGCGCCGTGCTGGGCGACCCCTCCTCCGCCGCGTCGAGCGAAGTCGCGGGCACCGCCTCCGCGCCGCTCGTGCCCAACGCCCTCGTCCCGGCTCTCCAGCCCGGCGCGAGCGCGTCCTCCCCGGCTGTCGACGGTGCGGCCGTACCGTTGCAGGGCGAGCTGCCCGCGCCCATCACGCACTGACGCACGGCGTCGCGGACCGCCTCCGTGCGGGCACCCGCCCCGCGGGGCGCACGACGACCATCCGGACCCGACGAACGGCGGCCCGCCCGCCCGGAGCAAGAAGGACACCGCCGCAGTGAGACACCACCGCTCGAGCAGACGCCGCACGGCCGTCACGTTCGTCATCATCGTCGCCGTCGTCGGACTCTTCATCGGCAAGCTGGTGGACATCCAGATCGTGCGGGCGAACGAGCTCACCGATGCGGCCGCCCAGAACCAGTCGAACAGCGTCGTCACCTACGGTCAGCGCGGCCCCATCGTGGACCGCTCCGGGACGGTGCTCGCGGACACCACCACGCGCTACCGGCTGACCACCTCGCCGAAGAACGTGGCCGAGTTCCCGCGCGAGCTGGGCGAGGACCAGAAGGTCATGGTCAGCGTGCAGCAGGCCGCCTCCGAGATCGGCGCGATCACCGGGCAGTCGGTCGAGCAGATCACCGGAGCGGTGGACGCCGCGCTCGCGAAGGACGCCAAGGCCAACTACCTGATCCTCTCGGAGGGGCTCGACCTCGAGGCCTACCAGAAGCTTGTCGCGCTCGACATCCCGTGGACCTACTTCGAGACCCAGCAGGGACGCAGCTACCCCAACGGCGCGGTGGCCGGCAACCTCGTCGGCTACGTCGGGGCGGACGGAGCGGCCCAGGAGGGCATGGAGTACGCGGAGAACACCTGCCTCGCGGGGCAGAACGGGTCCGAGAGCTACGAGCGCAGCGCCGACTACGTCCGGATCCCGGGCAGCACCGTCTCGGAGACCCCGGCCGTCGACGGCGGGACGCTGAAGCTCACCATCGACTCCGACCTCCAGTACTACTCCCAGCAGGTCCTCTCGCAGCGCGTCGCCGAGGTCGGCGGCAGCTACGGGATCGTCGTGGTGCAGGAGGTCAAGACCGGCAAGCTGCTCGCCGTGGCCGAGACGCCGACCGTCGACCCCAACAACGTCGAGGCGAGCGCCTCCGCCGACCGCAGCTCGCGCGCGTTCCGCGCGCCGTTCGAGCCGGGCTCGACCTTCAAGCCGATGACGGCCGCGATGCTGATCGACCAGGGCCAGGCGGGCCCGACGACCCAGGTCGTCGTCCCGGACTCCTTCGAGAAGGACGGCGCCTCGTTCAGCGACGACTTCGCGCACACCCCGACGAACTACACGCTGACCGGCATCCTCAAGGACTCGTCGAACGTCGGCATCTCGATGCTCGGCTCCCGCCTGTCGGCCCAGACCCGCTACGACTACCTGCAGAAGTTCGGTCTCGGCACGCCCACCACGAGCGGCTTCCCCGGCGAGGAGGGCGGCCTGCTCGCCGACTACCAGGACTGGGACAACCAGACGAACTACACGACGATGTTCGGCCAGGGCGTCTCGGCGACCGCGGTGCAGGTCGCGAGCATCTACCAGACGCTCGGCAACGGCGGAGTGCGGCTCCCGTCGCAGCTGATCGACGGCTGCACCACGGCCGACGGCTCCGTCGTGGACGTCCCCGATGCGACGGGCACCCAGGTGGTGTCGAGCTCGGCCGCGAAGCAGGTCGTCGACATGCTGCAGACGCACTACAACGAGGGCTGGCTGGCGAACGACATCCACGTCGACGGCTACAACATCGCCACCAAGACCGGTACCGCGCAGCAGCCCGACGGCAAGGGCGGCTACTCGAAGAGCTACACCGTCTCGCTCGCCGGGCTCGCGCCGGCGGAGGACCCGGAGTACGTCGTGACGGTCACCATCGCCGATCCGGTTAAGATGAACACGTCCCAGGCGACGGCTCCCGTCTTCCAGCAGGTCATGACCCAGGTGCTCAAGACCAACCGGGTGGAGCCGTCCACGGTGCCGCCCGTCGAGTACCCGACGACGTGGTGAGCCCCGCCGGGACCACGATCCACGCACCAGAACGAGAGAAAGAGCGGGCAGTGCACGACCCTCGCCCGCAGTCCTCCCTCCGCCCCGAGCACCCCGTGCCGCGGAGCCTCTCGCAGCTCGTGGCCGAGTTCTCCCTCGGCCCGGTCCGCGGCCTCGAGGGCGTCGAGGTGAGCGGAGTCACGCTGGACTCGAACCAGGTCGAGTCCGGGGACCTCTACGTCGGTGTCGCAGGACGCCGTGCCCATGGCGCGGCCTTCGCGTCGGCCGCCGCGGCGTCCGGAGCCGTCGCCGTGCTGACCGACCCGGCCGGAGCGGAGCTCGCCGCCGACAGCGGCCTGCCCGTGCTGGTGACCCCCGACCCGCGGGCCGCCCTCGGCGACGTCGCCGCGTGGATCCACCGCACCCGCGAGGACGTCCCGACGCTCTTCGGCGTGACGGGGACCAACGGCAAGACGAGCGTCGTCTACATCCTCGACGCGCTGCTGCGCCGGCTCGGAGTCGTCTCCGGCCTCAGCTCCACCGCCGAGCGCCGGATCGGCGACGTCGCCGTGGTCAGCTCGCTGACCACTCCCGAGGCGAGCGAGCTGCACGGCCTGCTCGCTCGGATGCGCGAGTCCGCCGTCCGCGCGGTCTCCATCGAGGTGTCGGCGCAGGCGCTCACGCGGCACCGGATCGACGGCCTCGTCTTCGACGTCGTCGGCTTCACGAACCTCAGCCACGACCACCTCGACGACTACTCCGATCTGCGCGAGTACTTCGAGGCCAAGGCCGACCTCTTCGAGCCGGAGCGCGCACGCCGCGGCGTCGTCACGGTCGACAGCGCCTGGGGGCGCGAGCTCGCCGAGCGCAGCCGCATCCCCGTCGCGACGCTCGCCGGCTCTCCGGTCGTCGGAGTCGCCCCGACGACGCCCGCCGACTGGTCGATGACGGTGCTGGACGCGACGCCCGACAGCACCACCTTCCGCCTGGAGGGGCCCGAGAACCGCTCCGTCGTCGTCACCGTCTCGCTGATCGGCTGGTACATGGCGTCCAACGCCGCGCTGGCGATCGTGATGCTGGTGGAGTCGGGCTTCGACCTGGACGCCGTCGCGCACGCGCTCGAGGACAGTCGTCTCGACGTCTACATCCCGGGCCGCGCGGAGCTCGTCTCGGGGGAGCGCGGACCGCGCGTCTACGTCGACTACGGCCACACCCCCGACGCGTTCCAGAACGCGCTCGAGGCGCTGCGGACCATCACGCCCGGCCGCCTGTTCATGGTGTTCGGGGCGGACGGGGACCGCGACACGACCAAGCGGAGCGACATGGGCGCCATCGCCGCCCGCCTCGCCGACGTCGTTGTCGTCACCGACTTCCACCCGCGCTGGGAGGATCCGGCCGCCATCCGCGCCGCGCTCCTCCAGGGCGCCCGGGCCGCCGTGCCCGACCGGGAGATCCACGAGATCGCCGACCCGCGCGCCGCCGTGCGCGCCGCCGTCGCCCTCGCGCGCGAAGGGGACTCGATCCTCTACGCCGGGCCCGGCCACGAGGACCACCAGGAGATCGCAGGAGTGCACATGCCGTATTCGGCCAGAGACGACGTCCGTCACGCGCTGCGCGAGGCGGGCTGGCTGTAGATGATCGCCCTCACCCTCACCGAGATCGCCGAGGCCGTCTCCGGACGCCTCCACCTGGCCGGCTCGTCCGCCACGGCCGCCACCGTGATCGACGGAGCGACCGAGACCGACTCCCGCGAGATCGCGCCCGGCGGGATCTTCGTCGCCAAGCGCGGCGAGCACACCGACGGCCACCTCTTCGCTCCCGCCGCTCTCGAGCGCGGTGCCGCGCTCCTCATCGTGGAGCGCCCGCTCGACCTCGACGTGCCGCAGGTCCTCGTCGACGACTCCGTCGAGGCGCTCGGAGCGCTGGCGACCGAGGTCGTCCGGCGCGTCCGCGCGAAGGGCGGGCTCACCGTCATCGGCGTCACCGGCTCGAACGGCAAGACGACGACCAAGAACCTCCTCCGCACCGTCCTCGAGCGGGTCGGAGAGACGGTCGCTCCGCGCGGATCCTTCAACAACGAGGTCGGCGCGCCGATCACGATGCTCCAGGTGTCCGAGTCGACGCGCTTCCTCGTCGCCGAGATGGGCGCGAGCGCGGTCGGCGAGATCCGCCGCCTCGTCCGGATGGCCAGGCCCGACGTCGGCGTCGTCCTCGCCGTGGGCCTCGCGCACGCCGGCGAGTTCGGCGGGATCGAGCGCACGCTCGAGGCCAAGACAGAGATGGTCGCCGACCTCACCGCCGACGACGTCGCCGTGCTGAACGCCGACGATGGCCGGGTCGCCTCGATGGCGGGCCGCACCGCCGCCCGGGTCCTCTGGTTCGGCCGCGGCGAGAGCGCGGACGTCCGCGCCGTCGATATCGACGCGACCGCCGACGGCACCCGCTTCGCCATCGAGGTCTCGGCGGGGGAGGGCCGCGAGGCCGCTCGCGCCGAGCTCCTGCTGCGCGTCCTCGGCGAGCACCACGTGATGAACGCCCTCGCGGCGACCGCCGCCGCGCTCTCTGTCGGAGTGGCGCTGCCCGCGATCGTCGAGGCTCTCGCGACCGTCACCCTCGCCGAGCGCGGCCGCATGGAGGTCCTGGGCGGCGAGGACGTCCGCATCATCAACGACGCGTACAACGCGAGTCCCGACTCCACCGCGGCCGCCCTGCGCACCCTCGCCCAGATCGCGAAGCCCGGGGGGCGCACCGTCGCCGTCCTGGGAGAGATGAGCGAGCTCGGCGAGTGGGCCGACGAGGAGCACGAGCGCGTGGGCCTGCTGGCCGTGCGCCTCAACATCTCCCAGATCGTGGTGGTGGGCCGAGGCGCCCGCCGGATCCACGTCGCGGCCGAGCGCGAGGGGTCGTGGAGCGGCGAGTCCGTCTTCGCGGAGACCTCCGACGAGGCGTTCGACCTCCTCGAGGACTACCTGCGACCCGGCGACACCGTGCTGGTCAAGTCGTCCAACTCCGCGGGGCTGCGCTTCCTCGCCGACCGTCTCGGGGAGCGTCACCGATGAGGGCACTCCTCCTGTCCGGCGCGTTCTCGGGAGCCTTCACGCTCCTGATGACGCCCCTGTTCATCCGCCTCTTCCACCGCCTGCAGTGGGGCCAGTTCATCCGCGAGGACGGACCGAAGTCGCACCACGTCAAGCACGGCACGGCGACGATGGGCGGCATCGTCATCATCATCGGCACCGTGGTCGGCTACTTCCTCGGGATGCTGTTCGGCAACCGGGCGATCGCGCCGTCGGCCCTGCTGGTGCTCTTCATGATGGTCGGGCTCGGACTCGTCGGCTTCGTCGACGACTTCCTGAAGACCCGCAACCAGCGCAGCCTCGGCCTCGGCGGCTGGGCGAAGATCGCCGGCCAGGTCATCGTCGCCGCGGCCTTCGCGGTGATCGCGATCATGGTCCGCGACTCCAACGGGCTCACCCCCGCGTCCACCTCGATCTCGTTCATCCGCGACCTGCCGTTCGACTTCGCCTCCCTCGGCTGGATCGGCATCGGCCTGTTCGTGCTGTGGATCTGCATCATCGTCACCAGCACGTCGAACGGCGTGAACGTCGCCGACGGGCTCGACGGACTCGCGACCGGGTCCTCGATCCTCGCGATCGGCTCCTACGTCATCATCGGGTTCTGGCAGTCGAACCAGTGGTGCTTCGACCAGCACCTCAACCCCGAGGTCGTCGACAAGTGCTACCAGGTGAGCGACCCGTTCGACCTGGCCATCATCGCGGCGGCCGTCTCCGGTGCCCTGGTGGGCTTCCTCTGGTGGAACACCTCGCCGGCGCAGATCTTCATGGGCGACACCGGCTCGCTCGGCCTCGGCGGCGCGCTCGCGGCCCTGGCGATCCTCACCCGCACCGAGCTGCTGGTCATCCTCATCGGCGGCCTGTTCGTCATCGTGACCGGCTCGGTCATCCTCCAGCGGATCTACTTCAAGCTGACCCGGGGCAAGCGCATCTTCCTGATGAGCCCGCTCCACCACCACTTCGAGCTCAAGGGCTGGGCCGAGATCACCGTCGTGGTCCGGTTCTGGATCATCGCCGGCATCTTCGTCGCCGCCGGAGTCGGGCTCTTCTACCTGGAATGGCTGTCGCTGGCATGACCGATCCCGCCCGTCCCGACTCCCTCCGCAGCTGGCACTCGGACTGGCGCGGCCTGCGCGTCGCCGTGCTGGGCCTGGGCGTCACCGGGTTCTCGGTGGCCGACACCCTGACCGAGCTCGGCTCCGAGGTGCTGGTCCTCGCCGACCGCGCCGACGAGGAGCGCGAGCGCCTGCTCGAGGTGATCGGCGCCCGCCTGCACCGGGCCGACCGCCTCGACTCCGCTCCGGAGGAGCTGCACGCGTTCGCACCGGAGCTGGTCGTGGTGTCGCCCGGCTTCCGGCCGACGCACCCGATCCTCGTGTGGGCGGCGGAGTCCGGGATCCCCGTGTGGGGCGACGTCGAGCTCGCCTGGCGCGTCCGTGACAAGGTCGTGCGCGCCGACGGCACTCCGGCGGAATGGGTGGCCGTCACCGGCACCAACGGGAAGACCACGACCGTCCAGCTCACGGCGACGATGCTCGTGGCCGGCGGCCTCCGCGCCGCCCCCTGCGGCAACATCGGCGTGCCCGTGCTCGACGCGGTCCGCGACCCGCAGGGCTTCGACGTCCTCGTCGTGGAGCTCTCGAGCTACCAGCTGCACTACCTGGGCGCGATCGAGCCGATCGCGAGCGTGTGCCTCAACATCGCCGACGACCACCTCGACTGGCACGGTTCGTTCGACGCCTACCGCGCAGCCAAGGGCAAGGTCTACGCCGGCACCCGCGTCGCCTGCGTGTACAACCGCGCCGACGCGGCGACCGAGCAGATGGTGCTCGACGCCGAGGTGGTGGAGGGCGCCCGGGCGATCGGGTTCGGCCTCGGCGTGCCCGGCCCGAGCGACTTCGGGATCGTCGACGGCATCCTCTGCGACCGCGCCTTCCTCGAGGACCGCCGCACCAGTGCCCTCGAGATCACCACCGTGGACGAGCTCGCCGCTCGGAACCTCGCCGCTCCGCACATCGTCCAGAACGTGCTCGCCGCGGCAGCGCTCTCCCGAGCGTGCGGGATCGAGGTCACGGCCGTCCGCACCGCGCTGGCGTCCTTCGAGCTCGACGCCCACCGCATCCAGGTCGTCGCCGAGCACGACGGGGTGACCTGGGTGAACGACTCCAAGGCCACGAACCCGCACGCCGCCGACGCCTCGCTGCGCGCGTACCCGTCGGTCGTCTGGGTCGTCGGCGGCCTGCTCAAGGGCGTCGACGTGGACGCCCTCGTGGCCGCGCACGTCGGCCGCCTGCGGGGCGCCGTGGTGATCGGCGCCGACCGCTCGGCGCTGCTCGCGGCATTCCGACGACACGCGCCCGCCCTCCCCGTGAGCGAGGCGGTGCCGGACGACACTGGTGCGGTGATGCAGGCGGCCGTCGAGGCGGCCGCGACGCTCGCCCGCTCGGGGGACGTCGTCCTGCTCGCACCCGCCGCGGCCTCGATGGACCAGTTCCTCGACTACGCGGCTCGGGGCCGCTCCTTCGCGGCCGCCGTGGCGACACACCTGGGAGGGGGAGCCGATGACCGCTCCGACGACGAGCCGCCCCGCGGGCCGCTCGCGCACTGAGCCGCGCGGGAAGGACCGGAGTGGGGCCCGCTCCGCGCGGATCGTCCTCTCGAAGGTCTTCGCCTCCCACTCGCCGAACTTCTACCTCCTCTTCGGAACCACGCTCTTCCTGGTGCTGTTCGGACTGACGATGGTGCTCTCCTCCTCGTCGGTCACCTCCTACGTGTCGAGCGACGACTCCTTCGGGGGCTTCCTGCGCCAGGGCGGGTTCGCCCTCCTCGGGATCCCGATGATGCTGGTGGTCTCGCGGCTGCCCCTCGGCGTGTGGAAGCGCGTGACGCCGATCTTGCTCATCGCCGGCTGCGTCCTCCAGTGCCTCGTGCTCTTCACACCGCTCGGCGACTCCGTCGGCGGGAACCGCAACTGGATCCGCCTCGGCGCCTTCAGCATGCAGCCCTCCGAGATCATCAAGCTCGCGCTCGCCCTCTGGCTGGGGCTCCTGCTCGCCCGCCGCTACCGGTCGCCGAAGGACTGGAAGGACGCGCTCATCCCCGTCCTGATCGTCGGCGGCGCGGCGATCGGACTGGTCCTCATCGGAGGCGACCTGGGCACGGTCGTGATCATGGCGGGCATCGTCCTCGCCGCACTCTTCTACGCTAACGTCCAGATGAAGGTCCTCGTGCCGATCGTGGTGGTCGGCGCGATCGGAGCGGTGCTGTTCGCCGTCTCCAGCGACAACCGCCTCACCCGGATCATGTCCTTCCTCGGCGACTGCTCCAACGTCGAGGAGTACCAGAACTCGTGCTGGCAGCCGGTGCACGGCACCTGGGCGATGGCCTCCGGCGGGATCTTCGGCGTGGGCCTCGGCAACTCCAAGGCCAAGTGGTCCTGGCTGCCCGCCGCGGACAACGACTACATCTTCGCCATCATCGGCGAGGAGCTCGGGCTGATCGGAGCGATCGTCGTCCTGGCGCTGTTCGTGGTCCTCGCGGTCGCCTTCTTCCGCGTCATCCACGCGTCCTCCGATCCGTTCGTGCGGATCAGCACCGGCGCGATCATGGTCTGGCTGATCGGCCAGGCGTTCGTCAACATCGGCGTCGTCCTGGGGGTGCTCCCGGTGCTGGGGGTCCCGCTGCCGCTGATCTCCTCCGGAGGCACCGCCCTGCTCAGCTCGCTCCTCGCCATCGGCGTCGTCCTCTCCTTCGCCCGCACCCAGACCGCGCCCCTGCCCGGCGCTGGCGTGCTGCGCCGCAGGAAGGCGGCGGCGGAGTGACCCGCTACCTGCTCGCCGGCGGCGGCACCGCCGGCCACGTCAATCCGCTGCTCGCGACGGCCGACGAGATCCGCAGGCGGAACCCGCGCGACGAAGTGCTCGTGCTCGGCACCGCCGAGGGGCTCGAGGCGCGCCTCGTCCCCCTCCGCGGCTACGAGCTCTCGGTGATCCCGCGGCTGCCGTTCCCGCGCCGCCCGAACGCGGCGGCGCTGCGGTTCCCCGGAGCCTTCCGCGCGACCATCGCCGGCATCGTCCGGACGATCCGCGACCGGCGGATCGACGCGGTGGTCGGCTTCGGAGGGTACGCGGCAGCACCCGCCTACCTGGCGGCCCGCCGCGCCGGCGTCCCCTTCACCGTCCACGAGGCCAACGCGCGCCCCGGGCTCGCCAACCGCCTCGGCGCGCGCGCGACCCGCTCGGTCGGCGTGGCCTTCGAGGGCACGCCCCTGCCGCACGCGCGGGTGGTCGGCATGCCGCTGCGCCGCGAGATCGCCGAGCTCGACCGGGCCGCGCGCCGCGACGAGGCGATGGCGGCGCTGGGCCTCGACCCGTCCCGGCAGACCCTCCTGGTGACCGGCGGCTCCCTCGGCGCTCGACGGATCAACGCGACGGTGCACGCCGCCGCCCGGGATCTCGTCGCCACCGGCTTCCAGGTCCTCCACATCACGGGCGACCGTGCCGAGATCACGGACCCGGGGGTGGCCGGCTACCACCTCCTCGCCTACTGCGACCGGATGGACCTCGCGCTGTCCGCCGCGGACGTGGCCGTCTCCCGCGCGGGGGCGGCGACCGTCAGCGAGCTGACAGCCCTCGGCCTGCCCGCGGTCTACGTCCCGTACCCGGTCGGCAACGGCGAGCAGCGCTACAACGCGCGCGGCGTCGTCAACGCCGGGGGAGCGGTCCTCGTCGAGGACGCCGCCTTCCTCCCCGGCTGGGTCCAGCGGGAGCTCGTACCGCTCCTGGGCGACACCGCCCGTCGCGACGAGATGGCGCGCCGGGCTGCCCGCGTGGGAGTCCGCGACGGCTCCGGGCGGCTCGTCGACCTGATCGAGTCGACCCTCTCCGCTCCGCGCTGAGCCCGCTCCGCGCGGCTCGGGAGAGCACTCCCGCCCACCGTCTACACTGATCCGGCGCACCGCGGGAGGCCCCTCCCGCCCGCCGCGACCCACTCGAAAGCGAGAGCCCCGTGATCAAGCCCGACCTCGGCATCACCGTCCCCGACGAGCTCGGCTCGGTCCACTTCATCGGCATCGGCGGCTCCGGGATGAGCGGGATCGCCCGGCTGTTCCACCACGCCGGGCACCGGGTCACCGGGTCCGACGTCCGCGAGTCCCACCCCATCGAGCAGCTGCGGGAGCTCGGCGTCCCGGTCGCCATCGGCCACGACGCGGCGAACCTCGGGGACGCCGAGGCGGTCGTCGTCACCTCCGCCCTGTGGCCCGACAATCCCGAGTACCTGCTCGCGAAGGAGCGCGGCCTGCCCGTGCTGCACCGCTCGCAGGCCCTCGCCTGGCTGGTGCGCGGCAGGCGCCTGGTCGCGGTGGCCGGAGCGCACGGCAAGACCACGTCGACCGGCATGATCGTCACCGGCCTGCTCGGCGTCGACGCCGACCCCAGCTTCGTCAACGGCGGCATCATCGAGAGCCTCGGCACCTCCTCCGCCGCCGGCTCCGGCGAGGTCTTCGTCGTCGAGGCCGACGAGTCGGACGGCAGCTTCCTCCTCTACGACACCGCGGTCGCCCTCATCACGAACGTCGACCCGGACCACCTCGACCACTACGGATCGCTGGAGGCGTTCGAGGAGGCCTTCGTCACCTTCGCCTCCTCCGCGAGCGAGCTCGTCGTCATCTCCTCCGACGACCCCGGCGCCGTCCGCGTCACCGAGCAGCTGGTCGGCGGACGGGTGCTGACCTTCGGCGAGGCCGAGGGGGCGCACGTCCGCGTCGTCGACCTCGACCTCGTCGGCCCCGTCGGCTTCTCGGTCGAGTACGAGGGCAGGCGCTACTCGGCCCGCCTCCGCATCCCCGGCCGGCACAACGCGATCAACGCGGCCGGCGCGTTCGCAGTGCTGGTGGGCCTGGGCTTCGATCCGGCCGCCTCGCTCGAGGCCGTGTCGGCGTTCGGAGGCACGGAGCGCCGCTTCGAGCTGCACGGAGCGGTCCGCGGAGTCAGCGTCTACGACGACTACGCCCACCACCCCACCGAGGTGGCCGCCGCCCTCTCCGCCGCGCGCACCGTGGTCGGCGAGGGCCGCATCATCGCCGTGCACCAGCCGCACCTCTACAGCCGCACCCGCCTCTTCGCCCGCGAGTTCGCCGAGACGCTCGAGCGCTACGCCGACGAGACGATCGTCCTCGACGTCTACGGGGCGCGCGAGGATCCGGAGCCCGGAGTGACCGGAGCGCTGGTCAGCGAGAAGTTCGCCGACCCGTCGCACGTCTCGTTCGTCCCGGACTGGGCGGAGGCGGCCCGCCTCACGGCCGGCATCGCGCGCGAGGGCGACTTCGTCATCACCCTCGGCTGCGGCGACGTCTACCGGATCATCCCGCAGGTGCTCGAGTCGCTCGGCGCGAGCGAGGCCGCGCCGGTCGCACGATGACCGCGGTCCTCGCGCCCGAAGCGGGGGAGCGGCCGTGAAGCGGCCCGACGGCGGACGCCCTCCGGCGCCCGGTCGGAGCGTCCCCGCGCGCGGCGGCGAGCCGGAGCCGGACACCGAGCCGATCCGGATCGTCACCGCGATCCGCGTGGACCCGGAGCCGGCCGAGCGCACTCCGTGGCGCGCGGGCGCGGTCCGCCGCACCCTCTCGGGCCTGCGCCTGCCCGGTGCCGAGAACCGGGCCGTCTCCTGGGCCGCCCGCGAGCGGAGGCGCTACGAGCGGGGGGAGGTCCGCCGCTTCACGAAGCGCGCGCGTCGGCGCCGCCTGATCGCCCTGGTCGTAGCCGGGTCGCTCGTCGCCCTCGCCCTGATCGTCGGAGTCGCGGCCTTCTCGCCGCTCATGGCCGTGCGCACGATCGAGATCTCGGGCACCCAGCGCGTCGACGCCGCCGCCCTGCAGAGCGAGCTCGACGACCAGCTCGGCGTCCCGCTCACCCTGGTGGACCGGGACGAGGTCGGCCGCGTGCTGGGCGCGTCCCCGCTCATCCAGAGCTACTCGGTGCAGACCCGGCCGCCGAGCACCCTCGTGGTGTCGATCGTCGAGCGCACGCCCCTCGGCGTGATCGCGGCGGGGGGCCGCTTCGAGCTCGTGGACGCGGCCGGAGTCGTCATCGAGACGGCGGACTCGGCGCAGCCCGGCTACCCGGTCCTCACCACCGCGTCCGGCGACGCCTCGGGAGCCGGCTTCCGCGCGACCGCGCGGGTGCTGCGCTCCCTGCCCGCATCGCTCGCTCCGCAGGTGACGGCCGCCACGGCCACGACCGGCGACGACGTCTCGCTCACCCTGCAGAACGGCACGGAAGTCGTCTGGGGCGGGTCGGACGAGTCGGCGCTCAAGGCCGTCGTGCTCGAGAAGCTGATGGCCGCGACCGACCCCGCCGTCGTCGGCACCTACGACGTGTCCTCGCCCCAGGCCGCCGTCGTGGCGCCCCGGCCCTGACCGGCGGCGGATCCGCGCGTTCTTTCGAGCGTTGCGGGCGTGTCTGCTGGGAGCGCGACCGGACTCCGCCTACCGTCGGAGCCGAACCCCAAATGCATACTCAGCATAACTTTAAGCCTCAACTACAGGTTTAAGGTTCAGCCCGGAGGCCGGAGACGTGACTTCAAACCAGAACTACCTCGCCGTGATCAAGGTCGTCGGCATCGGCGGTGGCGGCGTCAACGCCGTCAACCGCATGATCGAGCTCGGCCTGCGCGGTGTCGAATTCATCGCGATCAACACGGACGCCCAGGCGCTCCTGCTCAGCGACGCCGACGTCAAGCTCGACGTGGGCCGCGAGCTGACCCGCGGACTCGGCGCCGGCGCCGACCCCGAGGTCGGCCGCCGCGCCGCCGAGGACCACGCCGAGGAGATCGAGGAGGTCCTCGCGGGGGCCGACATGGTCTTCGTCACCGCGGGCGAGGGCGGCGGTACCGGCACCGGCGGCGCGCCCGTCGTCGCGCGGATCGCCAAGTCGATCGGCGCCCTCACCATCGGCGTCGTGACCAAGCCCTTCGGGTTCGAGGGACGCCGTCGGCAGACGCAGGCCGAGGCCGGCGTCGCGACGCTGAAGAACGAGGTCGACACGCTCATCGTCGTTCCGAACGACCGCCTGCTCGAGATCAGCGACCGCGGCATCTCGATGCTCGAGGCCTTCGCGACAGCCGACCAGGTGCTCCTCGCCGGCGTCCAGGGCATCACCGACCTGATCACCACGCCCGGCCTGATCAACCTCGACTTCGCCGACGTGAAGTCGGTCATGCAGGGCGCGGGCTCGGCGCTGATGGGCATCGGCTCGTCGCGCGGCGCCGATCGCGCGATCAAGGCGGCCGAGCTGGCCGTCGCCTCACCGCTGCTCGAGGCCAGCATCGACGGCGCGCACGGCGTGCTCCTCTCGATCCAGGGCGGCTCGAACCTCGGGATCTTCGAGATCAACGACGCGGCGCGCCTCGTCCAGGAGGCGGTGCACGCCGAGGCGAACATCATCTTCGGTGCCGTGATCGACGACACGCTCGGCGACGAGGTGCGCGTCACCGTCATCGCCGCGGGCTTCGACGGCGGAGAGCCGGGCGGGACCGCTCAGGCCGCGATCGCCCAGCCGCGCCAGCAGCAGAGCTCGGCGAGCGAGTCGGCCGCCGAGCCCGTCCCGGCTCCCGCCGCCGCCCCTGCGGCCGGCTCGATCTGGTCGAGCACCCCCGTCGCCGCCCCGGCCCCTGTCGCCGACCCGTCCTTCGACGACGACGACAGCGACCTGGACATCCCCGACTTCCTCAAGTAGTCGTGCCGGATCCGGAGCTGGCCGCGCGCTGGGCCGAGGTCTCCGAGCGGGTCGCCGACGCGACCCGCTCGGCCGGTCGCGAGGCGTCCTCGGTCACGACCATCGTGGTGACCAAGTTCCACCCCGTGTCGCTGCTCCGCGACCTCCTCGAGCTGGGCGTCGTCGACTTCGGCGAGAACCGGCACCAGGAGGCGCAGGAGAAGTCGGCCGAGCTGGCGGGGACCGCTGCGCGCTGGCACTTCATCGGGCAGCTCCAGAGCAAGAAGGCGCGCCAGGTGCGCCGCTACGCCGACGCGGTCCACTCCGTCGACCGGCTCGCGCTCGTCCCGCTGCTGGAGGCGGGGGAGGAGCCGCTCGACGTGTTCCTGCAGGTCAACCTCACCGAGGATCCCGACCGCGGGGGAGCGTCGCCCGCCGACGTCGAGCCCCTCGCCGAGGCTCTCGCCGGGGCGCCCGGCCTCACGCTGCGCGGCGTGATGGCGGTCGCTCCGCTGGACGAGGAGCCCCGTCCGGCTTTCGCCCGGCTCCGGTCGATCTCCGACCGCGTGCGCGCCGTCGAGCCCTCCGCCACGGCGATCTCGGCGGGCATGTCGAACGACTTCGCCGAGGCGATCGCGGAGGGTGCGACACACCTGCGAATCGGATCGGCAATCACCGGAGAACGCCCCGCCCGCACCTAACCTCGTGGTGACCCACCTGTGGGAGCACACACGACACGGAGGACACCCCATGGCCAACCCGCTGAAGAAGACGATGGTCTACCTCGGACTCGCCGACGAAGAGGTCGAGTACGAGCGCGCAGAGCCCGTCGAGGCGGCCCCGGCGACGGCCCACCGCGCACCGGTCTCCCCGGTGCAGCCCGTCCCTCCCGTCGAGCCGGTGCAGCAGCCCCGCGCGACGGTCACCCCGCTCCGCAAGCCCACCCCCCAGACCCCGAAGGCGACGGCACCCGCCGAGATGAACGAGATCCTCACCGTCCACCCGAAGCAGTACCGCGACGCGCAGGTCATCGCGGAGAACTTCCGCGACGGCATCCCCGTGATCATCAACCTCTCGCAGATGAGCGATGCGGACGCCCGCCGCCTCATCGACTTCGCGAGCGGACTCTCGCAGGGCCTCTACGGCCGCATCGAGCGCGTGACGAGCAAGGTCTTCCTGCTCTCGCCGTCGCACATCACCGTCGCCGGCGACTCCGCCTCCGCCGAGAGCGACGCCGACGCGTCGTTCTTCGCGAAGTCCTGATCCCGGGGAGCCCTGGCCCCCGGTGACCTCCGTCGTCTCGCTCCTCGGGAGCGTCCTGTACTTCGTGCTGCTGCTCTACTTCTTCGCGATGTGGGCGCGGTTCGTGCTCGACCTCGTCCGCGTGATCCGACGCGACTGGCGCCCCCGCGGTGCCGGCCTCGTCGCCGCGGAGGGCGTCTACACCGTCACGGACCCGCCGATCGGCTTCTTCCGACGCCTGATCAAGCCGGTCTCGATCGGTCCGATCGCGCTCGATTTCGGCTGGAGCCTCACCATGCTCTGCGTCATCGTGGGCATGTACATCGCCACGTGGCTCCAGCGCGCCTGACCGTCCCTGTATCGTTGGCACGTCCGGACGTTCCCCGCGGTGTCAGCACTGCGCCGTGCGCCTGAAGTTGCTAGCTTTAGTCGCGCGTTGTTAAACGTGTACCTACTTGAAATCGAAGGTGGAAAGCCATGGCGCTCACTCCCGAAGACGTTGTCAACAAGCGGTTCCAGCCGACCAAGTTCCGTGAGGGATACGACCAGGACGAGGTCGACGACTTCCTCGACGAGGTCGTCGTGGAGCTCCGCCGCCTGAACCAGGAGAACGAGGAGCTTCGTCAGCGCCTCTCCTCCGGCGACAGCCGCCCCTCGGACGCCCGAGTCTCCGACGCCCCGCGCGAGAGCACTCCTGCTCCCGCCCCGGTGGTCGACGAGGCACCCGAGCCGGAGCCGCAGCCCGAGCCCGAGCCCACCCCGGCTCCCGCACCGGTCGTCGCTCCCGTCAGCTCCTCGCAGTCGGCTCCGGTCGACGAGGCCGAGAGCTCCAGCGGACTCCTGCAGCTCGCCCGCCGCCTCCACGAGGAGCACGTGCGCGAGGGTGCCGAGAAGCGCGACGCTCTCGTCGCCGAGGGCCGTGCCACGGCCGCCCGCATCGTCGCCGAGGCCGAGGCCAAGCAGCGCCAGCAGGTCGCGAAGCTCGAGGAGGAGCGCGCGACGGTCGAGCACCGCATCGACGAGCTCCGCACCTTCGAGCGCGAGTACCGCCAGAAGCTGAAGAGCTACATCGAGGGCCAGCTCCGCGACCTCGACACCCAGCCGGCGTCGACGGAGTCCTCGCTGTCGGGCTTTGGGGCGTAGTCCCGCCGCAGCGGACGTCAGGCCGAGGGTGCTCGTCACCCTCGGCCTCGTCGCGCTCGCGGTCTTCGCGATCGATCAGACCGCGAAGTTCCTGGTCACGACGAACCTGACCCTGGGCGAGGACGTCCACGTCCTCGGCGACGTCCTGATCCTGCACTACGTGAAGAACCCGGGTGCCGCCTTCTCCCTCGCGAGCGGGTCGACCTGGATCTTCTCGATCATCGCGGCGTGCGTCGTCGTCGCCGTGATCTGGTTCTCGCGCCGGATCCGCTCCACCGCGTGGGGCGTCTTCTTCGGCCTGCTGCTCGGCGGCACCCTCGGCAACCTCTTCGACCGGGTGTTCCGAGAGCCCTCCTTCGGGCTCGGACACGTCGTCGACTTCCTCTTCACGCCGTGGCTGCTCCCGGCGATCTACAACGTCGCCGACATCGCGATCTGCACGGCGATGGCGCTGTTCGTCCTCCTGAGCGTGCGGGGTGTCGGCCTCGACGGCACCCGCGAGCGCGCGGGCCGCGACGAGCAGGAGCAGGTCGTCTCCGAGGACGGCGCTCCCGCCGCCCCCGGAGCGGGCGCCCCCGCAGCGGCCTCCTCCGTCGAGGAGGCGGCCCGCGACGCCGACCGCCCCGGCGGACGCTGATGGCGCAGTCCCGAGAGCTGCCGGTCCCGGACGGGCTCGACGGCCTCCGCGTGGACGCGGCCGTCGCGAAGCTGCTCGGCTTCTCGCGCACCTTCGCGGCCGAGGTCGCCGAGGCGGGCGGAGTGAGCGCCGACGGACGGGTCCTCGACAAGAGCGACCGCGTGCGCGCCGGCACCTGGCTGAGCGTCGAGTGGAGCCCGCGCGAGGAGCCGCGGATCGTGCCGATGGCGGTCCCCGGCCTCGGCATCGTGCACGACGACGACGACATCGTGGTGATCGACAAGCCCGTCGGAGTGGCCGCGCACCCCGCCGTGGGCTGGGAGGGACCGACGGTGCTCGGCGCCCTCGCCGCCGCGGGCTTCACCGTGTCGACCTCCGGTGCGGCCGAGCGCGCGGGCATCGTGCACCGGCTCGACGCCGGCACGAGCGGCCTCATGGTCGTCGCGAAGTCCGAGCGCGCCTACACGCACCTCAAGCGCGCGTTCCACGACCGCACGGTCGAGAAGGTCTACCACGCGGTCGTGCAGGGCCACCCCGACCCGCTCGCCGGGACGATCGACGCCCCGCTCGGCCGCCACCCGTCCTCGGACTGGAAGTTCGCGGTCCGCGCCGACGGCAAGCCCTCGGTGACCCACTACGAGACGATCGAGGCCTTCCCGTTCGCCTCCCTCCTCGAGATCCACCTCGAGACCGGCCGCACCCACCAGATCCGCGTGCACATGGCCGCCCAGCGCCACCCGTGCGTCGGCGACGCCATGTACGGCGCCGATCCGACCCTCTCGAAGCGGCTCGGCCTCACCCGCCAGTGGCTCGACGCGGTCCGGCTCGGCTTCACCCACCCGGGCTCGGGGGAGTGGGTGCAGTTCGAGGCGTCCTACCCCGACGACCTGGTGCACGCCCTCGAGGTGCTGCGCGGGGAGTGATCCGCGCTCTCCCGGCCGGACCCGCGTCCGGCGCGGTTAGACTTCTTCCCGCCGTGTCCACGGGCCCTCCCGGGTCGCCGGCCATCCCTCCCCTGCCCGCAGTCCGCCGGAGGCGCATCCTTGCCGAGTAACGATTCCTTCGTCCACCTCCACGTGCACAGCGAGTACTCGATGCTCGACGGTGCAGCGCGGGTGAAGCCGCTGATCGACGCGGCGGTCGAGGAGGGCATGCCGGCCATCGCCGTGACCGACCACGGGAACGTGTTCGGCGCCTTCGACTTCTGGCGCACCGCGACGGCGGCGGGGATCAAGCCGATCATCGGCACCGAGGCCTACCTCACCCCGGGGACGCACCGCTCCGACAAGACCCGCATCCGCTGGGGTGACGGCGGAGGGGACGACGTGTCCGGCTCCGGCGCGTACACCCACATGACGCTGCTCAGCTCGACCACGACGGGCATGCACAACCTCTTCCGCCTCTCCTCGCGCGCGTCGATCGAGGGCTACTACTTCAAGCCGCGCATGGACCGCGAGATCCTCTCGCAGTACTCCGAGGGCCTGATCGGCACCACGGGCTGCCCGAGCGGCGAGGTCCAGACGCGCCTGCGCCTCGGCCAGTACAAGGAGGCCCGCCAGGCGGCCGCCGACTACCGCGACATCTTCGGCAAGGAGAACTTCTTCGCCGAGATCATGGATCAC
This sequence comes from Rathayibacter sp. AY1C5, assembly GCF_002931705.1. Lineage (NCBI taxonomy): Bacteria > Bacillati > Actinomycetota > Actinomycetes > Micrococcales > Microbacteriaceae > Rathayibacter > Rathayibacter sp. AY1C5. The sequence continues at coordinate 70,018 of NZ_PSWD01000006.1, read as the reverse complement.
GGCCTCGACATCGAGCGGCGGGTGATCGGCGACGTCATCCGGCTCGCGAAGGACCTCGACCTCCCGCTGGTCGCCACCAACGACCTGCACTACACGCACGCGCACGACGCGACCTCGCACGCGGCGCTGCTCTGCGTGCAGTCCGGGACCACCCTCGACGACCCCAAGCGCTTCAAGTTCGACGCGGACGAGTTCTACCTCAAGTCGCCGCGCGAGATGCGCCAGGTCTTCCGCGACCACCCCGAGGCCTGCGACAACACGCTCCTCATCGCGGAGCGCTGCGACGTCCAGTTCGACACCTCGGCGAACTACATGCCGCGCTTCCCGGTGCCGGAGGGCGAGACCGAGGACACCTGGTTCGTGAAGGAGGTCGAGGCCGGACTGCGCGAGCGCTACCCGGACGGCATCTCCCAGGAAGTGCGCGACCGGGCGGACTACGAGACCCGCGTCATCCTGCAGATGGGCTTCCCCGGCTACTTCCTCGTCGTCGCCGACTTCATCAACTGGTCCAAGCGCAACGGGATCCGGGTCGGTCCCGGCCGCGGCTCCGGTGCCGGCTCGATGGCGGCCTACGCGATGAAGATCACCGACCTCGATCCGCTGCGCCACGGCCTGATCTTCGAGCGCTTCCTCAACCCCGACCGCGTGTCCATGCCCGACTTCGACGTCGACTTCGACGACCGTCGCCGCGGCGAGGTCATCCGCTACGTCACCGAGAAGTACGGCGACGAGCGCGTCGCGCAGATCGTCACCTACGGCACCATCAAGGCGAAGCAGGCTCTCAAGGACGCCTCGCGCGTCCTCGGCTTCCCGTTCGGGATGGGCGAGAAGCTGACGAAGGCCATGCCGCCCGCGATCATGGGCAAGGACATCCCGCTCAGCGGCATCAACGACCCCGCCCACGCGCGCTACAAGGAAGCGCTCGACGTGCGCAACGTCATCGCCGAGGACCCGCAGGCCAAGCTGGTCTTCGACACCGCGCTCGGGCTCGAGAACCTCAAGCGCCAGTGGGGCGTGCACGCGGCCGGCGTCATCATGTCCAGCGATCCGCTGCTGGACATCATCCCGATCATGAAGCGGGAGCAGGACGGCCAGATCGTCACGCAGTTCGACTACCCCGCGTGCGAGTCGCTCGGGCTGATCAAGATGGACTTCCTGGGGCTGCGGAACCTCACGATCATCGACGACGCCCTCGACAACATCCGCGCCAACCGCGGACAGGACCTCGTGCTCGAGGACCTCGAGCTCGACGACCAGGCCGCCTACGACCTCCTCGCCCGCGGCGACACGCTCGGCGTGTTCCAGCTCGACGGCGGCCCGATGCGCGGCCTTCTCCGACTGATGAAGCCCGACAACTTCGAGGACATCTCCGCAGTCCTCGCGCTCTACCGGCCGGGCCCGATGGGCGCCGACTCCCACACCAACTACGCGCTGCGGAAGAACGGCGTGCAGGAGATCACCCCGATCCACCCGGAGCTCGAGGAGCCGCTCTCGGAGGTGCTCGGAGGGACCTACGGCCTGATCGTGTACCAGGAGCAGGTCATGTCGATCGCGCAGAAGCTAGCGGGCTTCACGCTCGCGCAGGCCGACCTGCTGCGGCGCGCGATGGGCAAGAAGAAGAAGTCCGAGCTGGACAAGCAGTTCGAGGGCTTCTCGGGCGGCATGATCGCCAACGGCTACTCGATGGAGGCCGTCAAGACCCTCTGGGACATCCTGCTGCCCTTCTCCGACTACGCCTTCAACAAGGCGCACTCGGCGGCGTACGGCGTCGTCTCCTACTGGACGGCGTACCTCAAGGCGCACTACCCCGCGGAGTACATGGCCGCGCTGCTCACCAGCGTCGGCGACTCCAAGGACAAGATGGCCGCCTACCTCAACGAGTGCCGGCGGATGGGGATCAAGGTGCTCCCGCCGGACGTCAACGAGTCGATCGGCTTCTTCACCGCAGTCGGCACCGACATCCGCTTCGGCCTCGGCGCCGTCCGCAACGTCGGCATGAACGTCGTCGAGGGCATCCGGGCCGCCCGCGAGGAGAAGGGGCGCTTCGAGACGTTCCACGACTTCCTCCGCAAGGTGCCGCTGCAGGTGACCAACAAGCGCACCATCGAGTCGCTCATCAAGGCCGGCGCCTTCGACTCGCTCGGCTCGACCCGCCGCGCCCTGGTCGAGGTGCACGAGGACGCCGTCGAGGCGGCGGTGGGGGAGAAGCGCAACGAGGCGAACGGCCAGGTCGGCTTCGACTTCGACAGCCTCTGGGACGAGCCGCAGGCCGCGATCCAGGTGCCCGAGCGGCCCGAATGGGCCAAGCGCGACAAGCTCGCCTTTGAGCGCGACATGCTCGGGCTCTACGTGTCCGACCATCCGCTCGCCGGACTCGAGACCGAGCTCGCCAAGCACTACAGCACCACGATCGCCGACCTGCTGATCTCGGAGACGATCGCCGACGGCGAGACCGTGGTCGTCGCGGGCCTCGTCACGAGCGTCCAGCACCGCATGGCCAAGGCCTCCGGCAACCAGTACGGGATGATCCAGGTCGAGGACTTCGGCGGCGAGATCACCTGCATGTTCATGGGGAAGGCGTACCAGGAGTTCGCCCCGGCGCTCACGAACGACTCCATCGTCGTCGTCAGAGGCCGCGTCAGCATGCGCGACGACGGGATGAATCTGCACGCGTTCAGCCTGTTCGCCCCCGAGATGAGCCAGGACGGCGACTCGGGACCGCTCACCGTCTCGATGCCCGAGTCGCGCGCGACCACCGACACGGTCTCGCAGCTCAGCGACGTGCTCATCCGCCACTCCGGCCAGACCGAGGTGCGCCTGAAGCTCATCAAGGGCGACACGGCCCGCGTGTTCGAGGTGCCGTTCCCCGTGCGCATCACCCCGGACCTCTTCGGCGAGCTGAAGAGCCTGCTGGGGCCGAACTGTCTGTATTGAATTCCGAGCCGGTCCCCGACCGGCTCGGCGCGGTCGGCTGGGGAGGGTGGCCGGGTTCGTGAGAGCGTCGTGCGTCCGGCTACGACGATCCGCTGACACGCGGATCGCCGGTTCGCCTCGGAGGGTGCGGCGAGAGGGTGGCGGATCGGAGGGCGAGCCTGCGGCCGCCGGTGTCCTCCTGGTGGTCGAGTAGCCGCGCGGCGGCGTATCGAGACCGGGCGAGCGCCCGTAGATGCTGGTCGAGTAGCCGCGGAGCGGCGGATCGAGACCGGGCGAGGGCCGGGCGGGACGGGGTTCGGGCGGGGGAGCGCGCGGCGAGGGAGCGGGGGAGGGCGGCGCGTAGACTGGGGCGGCCATGATCCAGACTCTCGACCTCCGCGGCCGTCGTCCCTCCTCCGCCGAGCTCCTCGCCCTCGTGCCCCGCAATCCGGGCACGTCCGCCTCCGTCGGGCCCGTCGTCGCCGAGCTGATCGCCGACGTCCGAGAACGCGGCGCGGAGGCGCTCCTCGACCAGGCGGAGCGGCTGGACGGCGTGCGCCCCCCGCACCTCCGCGTGCCCGCCGAGCAGATCGCCGAGGCGCTCGACCGCCTCGACCCGGCCATCCGCAGCGCACTCGAGGAGGCGATCGCGCGCGTCCGCCGCGCCAGCGCCGCACAGATCCCCCCGCCCCGCACCACCGAGCTCGACGACGGCGCCACGGTCACCCAGCGCTGGCAGCCCGTCGCCCGCGCCGGGCTGTACGTCCCCGGCGGCAAGGCGGTCTACCCGTCGAGCGTCGTCATGAACGCCGTGCCCGCGCAGGCCGCCGGAGTCGCCTCCATCGCCCTGGTCTCGCCGCCGCAGAAGGCGTTCGGCGGCTCCGTCCACCCCACGATCCTCGCGGCGGCCGCTCTGCTCGGCATCGACGAGGTCTACGCGGTCGGGGGCGCCGGAGCCGTCGCCGCACTGGCCTACGGCGTCGACTCGATCGGGCTGGATCCCGTCAGCATCATCACCGGGCCGGGCAACGTCTGGGTCACCACCGCGAAGCGCCAGGTGCTCGGCCAGGTCGGCATCGACTCCGAGGCGGGCCCGACCGAGATCCTCGTGATCGCCGACGACTCCGCCGACCCGCGCCTTGTCGCCGCCGACCTGGTCAGCCAGGCCGAGCACGACGAGGCCGCCTCCGCGGTCCTGGTCACCGACAGCGCCGAGCTCGCCGCCGCCGTCGAGCGCGAGGTCGCCGCCCAGGCCGCTGCCACCCACCACGCGGAGCGCGTGGCCATCGCACTCGACGGCCCGCAGTCCGCGCTCGTGATCGTCGACGACCTCGAGCTCGCCTGCGCGTTCAGCGACGCCTACGGCCCCGAGCACCTCGAGCTGCACACGGCCGACCCCGTCGCGACGGCCGAGCGGATCCACGACGCCGGCGCGATCTTCCTCGGTCCGACCACCCCGGTGAGCCTGGGCGACTACCTCGCCGGCTCCAACCACGTGCTCCCGACCCTCGGGCAGGCGCGCTTCTCCTCCGGGCTCGGCGCCTACACCTTCCTCCGGCCGCAGCAGCTGATCTCGTACGACCGCGGTGCGCTCGAGCGCGTCGCCCCGCACATCCGCGCTCTCAGCGACGCCGAGGCGCTGCCCGCCCACGGCGACGCCGTCGACGCCCGCTTCGCCTGAGACCGAGAGGCCCTCGATGTTCTGCCCCTTCTGCCGGCACCCCGACTCCCGAGTGATCGACTCGCGCACGAGCGACGACGGCCTCTCGATCCGCCGCCGCCGGCAGTGCCCGTCGTGCGGCCGGCGCTTCTCGACGACCGAGACCGCGAGCCTCGTCGTGATCAAGCGCAGCGGAGTCGTGGAGCCGTTCAGCCGCGAGAAGATCGTCAGCGGCGTCCGGAAGGCCTGCCAGGGCCGGCCCGTCACCGACACCGATCTCGCCGTCCTCGCGCAGCGGGTGGAGGAGAGCATCCGCTCCACGGGCGCGTCGCAGATCGACGCGAACGACATCGGCCTCGCCATCCTGCCGCCGCTGCGCGAGCTCGACGAGGTCGCCTACCTCCGCTTCGCGAGCGTCTACCAGGCGTTCGACTCGCTGGACGACTTCGAGTCTGCGATCACCCTGCTCCGCGCCGAGCGCACCTCCGTGCCCCACAGCGCCGACGAGATCTGAGGCCCGGGTGTACCCGCTCCTGTTCCGCACCGTCCTGCGCCGCCTCGACCCGGAGCGGGCGCACCACCTGAGCTTCCCGGTGATCCGGGCCCTCGGAGCCCTCGCTCCGGTCCTGCGCCGGACCACCGTCCCGCGCGGAACGCCCGCGGTCGAGACGCTCGGCCTCCGCTTCGAGACCCCGTTCGGCGTCGCGGCCGGCTTCGACAAGGACGCCACCGCGGTCCTGGGCTTCGGCGCGCTCGGCTTCGGACACGTCGAGGTCGGGACCCTGACCGCTCGGGCGCAGCCGGGCAACGACCGGCCGCGCCTCTTCCGGCTGATCGCGGACCGCGCCGTCGTCAACAGGATGGGCTTCAACAATCACGGCGCCGAGGCCGCGGCGCAACGGCTGATCCGGCTGCGCAGCGCGCGCCGCCGCCCCGTGATCGGCGTGAACATCGGCAAGAGCCGGGTGGTCGAGGTGGACGACGCGATCGAGGACTACCTGATCAGCACGCGCCTGCTCGCGCCGCTCGCCGACTACCTCGTCGTGAACGTCAGCTCGCCGAACACCCCCGGGCTCCGCGGCCTGCAGGAGATCGACCGCCTCGAGCCGCTCCTCGCGGCCGTCAAGGACGCCGCCGACACGACGCCCCTGCTGGTCAAGATCGCCCCGGACCTCTCCGACGACGAGGTCGGCCGGGTCGCCGAGCTCGCCGTCCGCCTGGGTCTGGACGGGATCATCGCGACCAACACCACACTCTCCCGGGAGGGCCTCTCGACCGACCGCGCCGTGGTCGAGGCGGCCGGCGCCGGCGGCCTCTCCGGTGCCCCGCTGGCCGCGCGCTCGCTCGAGGTGCTCCGCGTGATCCGCGGCGTCGTCCCCGCGGCCTTCTGCGTGATCTCCGTCGGAGGAGTCGAGACGGCCGAGGACGTGCGCGAGCGCCTCGACGCGGGCGCCACCCTCGTCCAGGGCTACACCGCCTTCATCTACCGCGGGCCCCTGTGGGCTCGGGACATCAACCGGGGACTGGCCCGCGCCTCCTGACCCGCCGTGCACCACGAAGGGCCCCCGGAGCCGCGCGAGGCGCGACCGCAGGGGCCCTTCGTGGTCCGCCGTCCGACTACTCGGGGAAGGCGCGGCGCTTGACCTGGGGCTTCGGCAGTCGCATGACGCGCAGCTGGAGGGCGCGCATCGCGGCGTACCAGCGGATGCCCTTCTCGACCTTGTCGGCGCCGTAGCGCTCGGCGAGCTTCCGGCGCATCCGCATGCCGAGGAGGATGCAGTCGATCACCGCGAGGAGGAAGAACACCCAGAGGATGACGAGCGTCGCGTACTGCAGCTCCGGCTGCGGGAAGAAGCTCAGCAGCAGGACGACGACCATCACCGGGATGAGGAACTCGCCGAGGCTGAAGCGCGCGTCGACCCAGTCGCGCACGAACTTGCGCTGAGGACCCTTGTCGCGCAGCGGCAGGTAGCGCTGGTCACCGGCGGCCAGGCCGATGCGGGCCTGCTCGCGTGACACGGCGGCCTTCTCGCGGGCGTCGCGGGCGGCCTGCTTGCGGTCGGTGACGACCAGCGGACGCTTGCGGGCCAGCTCCTGCTCGCGCCGGGTCGGCGTCGGCCGGCCCTTCCCGGAGCCGGGCGAGCCGGCGTCGTCGGGCGTGTCGGTTGCGATCGGGTGCTTGGCCACGGGGAACGTCCTTGGAATCGGGGGTCTCTTAAGATTACCTCCATGGCTCACGACGCTCCGACTCCGCCCGCACTCTCCTCCGACGAGGAGGCCGTCCTCGCCGCCGTCCGCGACGATCTGCCGCGCTCGCTCGCCCAGCTCGGGCAGCTCGTGCGGATCCCGTCCGTCTCGTGGGACGGCTTCGACGCCACCCGCGTGGCCGCCAGCGCCGAGGCGATCGCCGAGCTCGCGCGCGAGACGGGCGTCTTCGACGACGTCGCGATCCACAGCGCCACGATCGACGGCACCGACGTGCTCGGCCAGCCTGCCGTCCTGGCCACCCGCGCCGCCCGCAACGGAGCGCCGACCGTCCTCCTCTACGCCCACCACGACGTTCAGCCGCAGGGCGCCGAGTCGGCGTGGGAGACGCCTCCGTTCGAGCCGACCGTGCGCGGCGACCGCCTGTACGGGCGCGGTGCCGCCGACGACAAGGCGGGAGTCGTGTCCCACCTCGCCGCGGTGCGCGCACTCCGCGAGGTCGCGGGCGAGGACCACGACCTCGGGCTCGTCCTCTTCATCGAGGGGGAGGAGGAGTTCGGGTCGCGCTCGTTCCCCACCTTCCTCCGCGAGCACCACGACGCCCTCCGCGCGGATGCGATCATCGTCGCCGACAGCGACAACTGGGACGTCGACACCCCCGCGCTGACGGTGGGCCTGCGCGGCAACGTCACCTTCACCCTCACCGTCAGCACTCTCGCGCACGCCTCGCACTCGGGCATGCTCGGCGGAGCGGTCCCGGACGCGATGCTTGCGGCGGTCCGCCTGCTCGCGACGCTCTGGAACGAGGACGGCTCGGTCGCCGTCGCCGGCCTCACCGAGCACGACGGAGCGGTGCCCGAGACGACCGAGGAGGACCTCCGCCGCGACTCCGGGCTGCTCGACGGGGTCTCGCCGATCGGCACCGGCGCGATCCTCTCGCGCCTGTGGTCGAAGCCGGCCGTCACGGTCACCGGGATCGACGCGCCCAGCGTCGTCGACGCCTCCAACACCCTGGTCCCGTCCGTGCGCGTGAAGATCAGCGCCCGCATCGCCCTCGGCCAGGACGCGGAGGAGGCCTTCGCCGCCATCGAGAGCCACCTGCGGGCGAATTCCCCGTTCGGCGCTCAGCTCGCGATCGAGGACGTCGACACCGGCAGCCCCTTCCTGGTCGACGCGACCGGCTGGGCCGTGGACCTGGTGAAGGGCGCGATGGCGGACGCGTGGGGACGCGAGCCCCTCGAGACCGGGATCGGCGGGAGCATCCCGTTCATCGCCGACCTCGTGCGCGAGTTCCCCGAGGCTCAGATCCTCGTCACCGGTGTCGAGGACCCCGACTCGCGCGCGCACAGCCCCAACGAGTCGCTGCACCTGGGCGTCTTCAAGCGCGCCGCGCAGACCGAGGCGCTGTTCCTGCTTCGCGCCGCCGCTCACCGCGACTGACCACCGGTCGTGGAATACCCGGGTGACCACCCGGGTTGCAGCCGTAGAATCCCGGAAGGCACGACGACCGTTCCGCCCGTCCCCTGAGGAGTGACATGTCAGACACACTGACCGACCAGACGGCGACCCCCCTCGCCACCCCGCCCAGCGCGGCCCACGGCGTCTCGATGACCCCGACCGCCGCCGCCAAGGTCAAGAGCCTGCTCGAGCAGGAGGGCCGCGACGACCTGCGCCTGCGCGTCGCCGTGCAGCCCGGCGGCTGCTCCGGCCTCATCTACCAGCTCTACTTCGACGAGCGCACCCTCGACGGCGACGCCGCGGTGGAGTTCGAGGGCGTCGGCCTCGTCGTCGACAAGATGAGCGTCCCCTACCTCGACGGCGCCTCGATCGACTTCGAGGACACCATCCAGAAGCAGGGCTTCACCATCGACAACCCCAACGCGGGCGGCAGCTGCGCCTGCGGCGACAGCTTCCACTGACGCCGCGCGGCCCCGGGCCGCAGCGCCTCCGAACGGCGTCCGACAGTCCACTCCGGTGGCCCGTCGGGCGCCGTTCGTCATGACTGCACCACTCGGCCGGGACGTCAAGAGCGGGTCGTCGTGCACCGGGCCGCCGGAGCGGAAGGGTAGGCTGGAGCCGGTCTAATACAGTTTCGTGTGAACTGGTCCCCAGTCTTCCGAAAGGTCACCGGTGCGCTTCAATCGCCGAATCCGCAGATGGGTCGCTGCCCCCGTCGCAGGAGCCCTCGCCCTCGTCCTCGCGGGCTGCACGCAAGAGCAGCTCCAGGGCTGGCTCCCCACTGAACCCGGCACGACGAACCACGTCGACCGCGTCATCGGACTCTGGGTCACCTCCTGGATCGTCCTGCTCGCCGTCGGCGTCGTCACGTGGGGTCTCACCATCTGGGCGGTGGTCGTCTACCGCCGTCGCAAGGGGCAGACCGGCCTGCCGGTCCAGCTGCGCTACAACATGCCGATCGAGATCTTCTACACGATCGTGCCGCTGATCCTCGTGATCGGCTTCTTCGCCTTCACCGCGCGCGACCAGGCCGCGATCGAGCAGCCCTACGACGACCCGGACGAGACCATCCAGGTGTACGGCAAGCAGTGGGCGTGGGACTTCAACTACGTCGACGAGGACGTCTACTCCGCCGGCATCCAGGGCCAGTACCAGGAGGGCGGGGACGCCGCCGGCTCGCTCGTCGAGTCCGAGATCCCCACGCTCTACCTGCCCGTCGGACAGAAGATCAAGATCCAGCTCGACGCGCGCGACGTGATCCACTCCTTCTGGGTCGTCGACTTCCTCTACAAGAAGGACATGATCCCCGGCAAGACGAACTACATGTACGTCACGCCGCTCAAGGAGGGGACCTACGCCGGCAAGTGCGCCGAGCTCTGCGGCGAGTACCACTCCGCGATGCTCTTCAACGTCAAGGTCGTCTCGCAGGGCGAGTACGACGACTACATCCAGTCGCTGCGCGACGCGGGCCAGACCGGCCAGCTCGGAGCCGAGTACAACCGCAATTCGAACCTTCCCGGAACCGGCGCGCCGGCCCGCGAGAACGAGGAGTAAGGGAGCATGAGCACCGCCACGGCACCCCGCCCGACGCGCACCGCCGGCACTCCGCCGGTCCAGCGCAAGGCGAACGTCCTCGTCCGCTGGATGACGTCGACCGACCACAAGGTCATCGGGTACATGTACCTGATCACGTCGTTCATCTACTTCTGCATCGCCGGCGTGATGGCACTCGTCATCCGCGCCCAGCTGTTCGAGCCCGGCCTGAACGTGGTCGAGACGCGCGAGCAGTACAACCAGCTGTTCACGATGCACGGCACGATCATGCTGCTGATGTTCGCGACGCCGCTCTTCGCCGGGTTCGCCAACGTCCTGATGCCGCTGCAGATCGGCGCCCCCGACGTCGCGTTCCCCCGCCTCAACGCCTTCGCGTACTGGCTCTACAGCTTCGGCTCGCTCATCGCGGTCGCCGGATTCGTCACCCCGCAGGGTGCGGCGTCCTTCGGCTGGTTCGCGTACGCGCCACTGTCGAGCACGACGTTCTCACCAGGGCTCGGCGGCAATCTCTGGGTCTTCGGCCTCGCGCTCTCGGGCTTCGGCACGATCCTCGGCGCGGTGAACTTCATCACGACGATCATCACGATGCGCGCCCCCGGCATGACGATGTTCCGGATGCCGATCTTCACCTGGAACATCCTGGTGACGTCGATCCTCGTGCTGCTCGCGTTCCCGGTGCTCGCCGCCGCGATGTTCGCCCTCGGCGCCGACCGGGTGTTCGACGCCCACATCTACGATGCGGCCAACGGCGGTGTCCTGCTCTGGCAGCACCTGTTCTGGTTCTTCGGCCACCCCGAGGTGTACATCATCGCGCTGCCGTTCTTCGGCATCGTGTCCGAGGTATTCCCGGTCTTCAGCCGCAAGCCGATCTTCGGCTACAAGACGCTGATCTACGCGACCATCGCGATCGCCGCCCTCTCCGTGACGGTGTGGGCGCACCACATGTACGTCACCGGATCGGTCCTGCTGCCGTTCTTCTCGCTGATGACCATGCTCATCGCGGTTCCGACCGGCGTGAAGATCTTCAACTGGGTCGGCACCATGTGGCGCGGATCGGTGACCTTCGAGACCCCGATGATCTGGGCGATCGGCTTCCTGATCACCTTCACCTTCGGTGGACTCACCGGCGTGATCCTCGCGTCGCCCCCGCTCGACTTCCACGTCTCGGACTCGTACTTCGTGGTGGCGCACTTCCACTACGTCGTGTTCGGAACCGTCGTCTTCGCGATGTTCTCGGGCTTCTACTTCTGGTGGCCCAAGTGGACCGGCAAGATGCTGAACGAGACGCTGGGCAAGTGGCACTTCTGGCTGCTGTTCATCGGCTTCCACACCACCTTCCTCATCCAGCACTGGCTGGGCGTCGTCGGCATGCCGCGCCGCTACGCCAGCTACCTGCCCGAGGACGGCTTCACCTGGATGAACCAGGTGTCGACGGTCGGAGCGATGATCCTCGCGGTGTCGCTGATCCCGTTCTTCCTGAACGTGTACATCACGGCCCGCAAGGCGCCCAAGGTGACGGTGAACGACCCGTGGGGCTTCTCCCGGTCGCTCGAGTGGGCCACCTCGTGCCCGCCGCCCCGCCACAACTTCACCTCGATCCCGCGCATCCGCAGCGAGGCCCCGGCGTTCGACCTCAACCACCCCGAGGCCGGCATCCCCGTCGGAATCGGTCCGGCGAAGGACGCTCCGGACGCCCCCACGTACGACAAGTCCGAAGGCACGGTGAAGTAGGGCCATGCGCGCCAACGTCAATCTCTTCTGGCTCCTCGCGGGCTTCTTCCTCCTCGCCGACATCACGTACATCGTGTGGTCGCTGCTCGACACGGGCCAGGTGGAGTGGGTCGGCACCGTCGGCATCGGCCTCTCGGCCGTGCTGGGCGCGTTCATCGCGTTCTACGTCGGCCGCGTCCACAAGGCGCAGGGTGCCGAGCTCCCCGAGGACCGCCTCGATGCGGACATCGATGACGGAGACCCCGAGCTGGGCTTCTTCAGCCCGTGGAGCTGGTGGCCGCTGATCCTGGGCGGTTCCGCGGCCCTCGGATTCCTCGGCCTGGCCGTGGGGTTCTGGATCACCTACATCGCCGTCGGACTCTTCCTAGTCGCCATCGCCGGCTGGGTGTACGAGTACTACCGCGGGTACTTCGCCCGCTAGGGCGCATCGCACGGCCGAGGGCCGGGTGCACGAGGGCTTCGGCTCCGTGCACCCGGCCTTTTCGCTTATCCAGGAGGAAGCGATGCGCGGTCGGGGCCCGGTCGGCTCGGCCGTTCGGCTGCGTGCAGGGGCGTCATTCGCCGATCGGTGGCGGATCGAGCCTCCCGGTGAGAGCCGGGACCTCCCGGTGAGGGCCGGGGCCTCCCGGTGAAGGCCGGGGCCTCCCGGTGAGGGCCGGGATCGCTCAGTGAGGGATGAGGAGGTGAGCTGGATCTCTCGCGGTGTCCTGCTGGCGGGACACCGAGGCGTCCTGCGCGGAGGAACTCGTCTGGGCACCTCCCGACGGCCCGCGACGTGGAAGCTCGCAGGGCAGTGCAGCGGGCGGCGCCGAGCAGGAGCGTCGGCCCGCGTCATCACCCCTACGGGGCTGCGCTGCGACGGCTCCTGCTCCGGTCAGGGGTGAGCGGGCTACGCCTGTGGCGGCTCTCCTGTGCGCCTATGGGTGTGCCGACGGCGGTGGCGCGCTACGGATCGCGGATACTGCTGCGCCTGCGGCTGTAGTGGGCCTGCTGCGCCTGTTCTGGCGCCTGCGCCGCCCTGCGGACGTCTGCACACCGTTCCGAACCCAGCGGAGCCCGCACCCCGGCGGAACCGCGCGCGCCCCTGCGGCTCTCGGAGCTCCTCGGTACGGCTAGCCGGTCGTGCCGGTCGGCGCGAGGACAGGGAGCCTGAGACGCCGCTGCAGCGACGGTCGTCGATGTCGGAGGTCGCCTCCTCGGTCTCACCGGCGAGCGTCGCCGTCGCCGATCACAGAGGGTTCGACCGTGAGTGGGGGAGGGCAGTCCTGATAGGCCTGCTGGGAATGGGTACCCTCGAACCGATCCGGAGCGTCTCGACGTGTACGGGGACCGGGGACCTCACCGGACGACCACACTGCGAGCACGCAGAGGGGCTGGCTCACTCCATGATCGGATGGCGGCGGACGTCTCCAGCTCGGCGGTGAGACGGCGTCTCGTGATTCAAGGAGCGGAGGTCTCGAGGTCCGGAGTATCGCCCCACGTTCCTGCCGGCTTGTCGCCGTCGAGGCGCTGTGATCCGGTCTCACCGGCTCTCGGTCCACCGCCGACCTCCACCGCGCCGGAGGACAGGCGCTGCCCCGCTGCAGGAACGACGAAGGGCCCGGACGAATGAACGTCCGGGCCCTTCGGGGGGAGGATCAGTGCTCGCTGTGCGAGCTCTCGAGCTCCTTCTGGGTGACGGGGGTGATCCGGTCCTCGAAGAACCAGCGGGAGAGGCCGGCGCGGACGCGCTGCGGGGCGGTGATGCGGCCACGCGAGTCCGGACGGATCATCAGGGGCTCGTACTCGTCCTGACCGACGAGCTTCCAGCGCTCGTACTCGTCGAGCTGCTGGTGCACCTCGATGAACTCGCCGCCGGGGAGGCGGACGATGCGGCCCGACTCGAAGCCGTGCAGCGCGATCTCGCGGTCCTTCTTCTGCAGCGCCAGGCAGATGCGCTTGGTGATGAAGTACGCGATGAACGGACCCGCGATGAGCAGGAACTGCAGGCTGTGGATCACGCCCTCCATCGTGAGGTGGAAGTGCGTCGCGATGAGGTCGGACGAGGCGGCGGCCCAGAGGACGGCGTAGAAGCTGACTCCGGCGGCGCCGATCGCGGTGCGGGTCGCGGCGTTGCGCGGGCGATCGAGCAGGTGGTGCTCGCGCTTGTCACCGGTGATCCACGCCTCGAGGAACGGGTAGAGCATGACCACGGCGATGAACAGTCCGAGACCGACGAGCGGGATCAGGATGTTGAACGACAGGGTTCCGATGCCCGGGATGGCCCACTCGAGTCCCGGCGGGACGAGGCGCAGGGCGCCGTCGGCGAAGCCGATGTACCAGTCGGGCTGGGTTCCCGCGGAGACGGGCGAGGGGTCGTACGGGCCGTAGTTCCAGATCGGGTTGATCGTGAACAGCGAGGCGATGAGGACGACGACGCCGAAGACGATGAAGAAGAATCCACCGGCCTTCGCGGCGTAGACCGGCAGCACCGGGTAGCCGACGACGTTCTGCTCGGTCTTGCCCGCACCGGGGAACTGGGTGTGCTTGTGGACGACCACGAACACGAGGTGCAGGGCGATGAATGCGAGCACCAGCGCCGGCAGCAGCAGGATGTGCAGCGTGTAGAGGCGGCCGACGATGTCGGTGCCCGGGAACTCGCCGCCGAAGAGCAGGAACGAGATCCAGGTGCCGACGATCGGGATGCCCTTGACCATGCCGTCGATGATGCGGAGGCCGTTGCCCGAGAGCAGGTCGTCGGGGAGCGAGTAGCCGGTGAAGCCCTCGGCCATCGCGAGGATGAAGAGGACGAAGCCGATGACCCAGTTGAGTTCGCGGGGCTTGCGGAACGCACCGGTGAAGAAGATACGCAGCATGTGCAGGCCGATCGAGGCCACGAACAGCAGTGCCGCCCAGTGGTGGATCTGCCGCATCAGCAGGCCGCCGCGGATGTCGAAGGAGATGTCGAGCGAGGACGACATCGCCGCCGACATCTCGATGCCCTTGAGGGGCAGGTAGCTGCCCTCGTAGTGCGTCTCGACCATCGAGGCCTGGAAGAAGAAGGTGAGGAAGGTGCCCGACAGCAGGATGATGACGAAGCTGTAGAGCGCGACCTCGCCGAGGAGGAAGGACCAGTGGTCGGGGAAGATCTTGCGACCGAACTCCTTGACGACCGCGGAGATGCTCGTGCGCTCGTCGATGTAGTTCGACGCCGCTCCGACGTACCCCTTCTGGAACTTGCCGGATCCGAGGATGACGCCGTCCTCGGGCTCCGCGGGGGAGCTGGAGGGGCGTGAGGGGGTGGTGGTGGACATGTGAGTCATCGCTCCCAGAAGGACGGTCCGACGGGCTCCGTGAAGTCGCTTCTGGCGACCAGGTAACCCTCGGCGTCGACGGTGATGGGGAGCTGCGGAAGCGGACGCTTCGCCGGGCCGAAGATGACGGCGGCCTCGCGCGTGATGTCGAATTGCGACTGGTGGCACGGGCACAGCAGGTGGTGGGTCTGCTGCTCGTACAGCGCCACAGGGCAGCCGACGTGCGTGCAGATCTTGGAGTAGGCGACGATTCCGTCGTAGTTCCAGGTCTCGCGACCCTCACTGACGATGAGGTCCTCCGGCTTCAGGCGCATCAGGAGGACGGCGGCCTTGGCCTTCTCCTCCAGCTTGCCCTCGGCGTCGTTGAGGCCCTCGGGGATGACGTGGAAGGCGGATCCGAGGGTGACGTCCGATGCGAGGATCGGCGCTCCCGACGGGTCCAGGGTGAGCCTCGTGCCCTCTTCCCACAGGGTGGTCTTGAGGAGGGCGACGGGGTTCTGGTCCTGCGGGCCGAGGCCCCGGAACAGGATCACGGCGGGCAGGGGGAACACGACGAGGGAGGCGATCAGGCTGTTCCGGACGAGGGAGCGGCGGCCGAAGCCGGACTCCTTGTCGGACTGGTCGAAGATCTCGAGCGCACGGGCGCGGGTGGGCTCCGCGCTGCGGACGGGGTGGCGGATGTCGATGCCCTCGTGGTCCGACATCAGCTGCTTGCCCCAGTGGACGGCGGCGATGCCGATGCCCAGGAGCGCGAGGGACATGCCCAGGCCGATGAACAGCGTGTTCAGCCGGACCGACGCGACGTCCTCGGTGATCGGGAACGCCATGTAGGCGGCGACCGCGAAGATCGAGCCCGCGAAGGAGAGGTAGAAGAGCGTGTACACCGTGCGCTCGGCACGCTTCTCGACCTTGGGGTCGAGGTCGGTCATCCGGGGGCGGTGCGGCGGGAGGCCCGGGTCCTGGACGCGGTCCCGCGTCACGACCGCGGTGCCGGCCGGAGCCGTTCCGTGCCCGGTGGCCGACGAGGTGGCGAGGTCCGTGCCACCCTCATCGTGCTCTGCCATGGTTCTCCTTTTCACGCCGTGTCGGCACCAGTCGGTGCCGTGGGTCAGTCGCGCCCGTCAGGGCGCTGCAGTCGTCTAGTTGGATCGGGCGGTGATCCACACCGTCAGGGCCACGATCGCGCCGAGGCCGAAGATCCAGAGGAACAGGCCCTCTGCGACCGGCCCGAGGGAGCCGAGCGCGAATCCGCCCGGGGACGGGTTGGCCTCGATGTACTTGAGGTACGAGATGATGTCGCGCTTGTCCTCGGGCGAGATGTTCAGGTCGTTGAAGACCGGCATGTTCTGCGGGCCGGTGACCATCGCCTCGTAGATGTGCGCCTCGGTCACGCCGCCCAGCGGGGGAGCGAACTTGCCCTCGGTGAGCGCGCCGCCGGCTCCGGCGACGTTGTGGCACATGGCGCAGTTGATGCGGAACAGCTCGGCGCCGTTCGCCGCGTCGCCCTGTCCGTCGAGGACCTCGCCCTCGGGGATCGCGGGGCCGGGGGCCAGCGACGCGACGTAGGCGGCGAGCTCGCCGACCTGCTCGTCGGTGAACTGCACCGGCTTCTCGAGCGCCTGGGGGCCGTGCATCTGCATCGGCATGCGGCCGGTGCCGACCTGGAAGTCGACCGACGCCGCGCCCACTCCGATGAGGGAGGGAGCGTTGTCGGTGCCCGCGGCGTCGAGGCCGTGGCAGGTGGCGCAGTTCGCGGCGAAGAGCTTCGAGCCCTCGTCGATCGTCTGCTGGCTGGTGGACGACGTCTCCGCCGAGGCGGACGTCGCGACGCCGACCGCGGCGTAGGTCCCGCCGGTGAGCCCGAGGCCGATGGCGATCAGGGCCAGGGTGGCGAGCGGGTGGCGGCGACCCTTCTTGGCTCGGCTCTTCGTCTTCGGGGAGGCCATCGAGGCGTCCTTCCTGCGGGGGTCGGGAGTGGAGTGGGGCATCGGCGGGCGCGTCACTTGAGGAAGTAGATGACGGCGAACAGGCCGACCCAGACGACGTCGACGAAGTGCCAGTAGTACGAGACGACGATGGCGCTCGTCGCCTCCTTGTGGCCGAAGTTCTTGACCGCGAAGCCGCGGCCGATGACGAGGAGGAACGCGATGAGGCCGCCGGTGACGTGCAGGGCGTGGAAGCCGGTCGTCAGGTAGAAGGCGGAGCCGTAGGCGTTGCTGGAGAGCGTGACGCCCTCGGAGACGAGGGTCGCGTACTCGAGCACCTGGCCGGAGACGAAGACCGCGCCCAGGGCGTAGGTGAGGAAGAACCACTCGACCATGCCCCACTTGAACGGGCTGAGGCCCGTCGCGCGCGGCTGCAGGCGCTCGGCGGCGAACACGCCGAACTGGCAGCTGAACGACGAGGCCACGAGGATCACCGTGTTCACGCCCGCGTAGGGGACGTTGAGGATCTGGGTCTCGGCGCCCCAGAGCTCGGGGGAGGTGCTCCGCAGGGTGAAGTAGATCGCGAACAGGCCCGCGAAGAACATGACCTCGCTGCCCAGCCAGACGATCGTTCCGACCGCGACCGGGTTGGGTCGGTTCACTACGGGCGCGGTGGCCGTGGGGGAGAGAGAGGTGCTCGTCACACAGACCATTATGGCCGATGGCAGGGGAGGGAAGTCGCACTAGCCGGGAGGCGATCCTCGTCGCATAATCTGGGAGCCATGTCGGAAACCCTGTCCTGGCCGCACGTTCTCAGCGCACTCCTCGAGTCCTCCGATCTGAGCGTCTCCGAGGCGACGTGGGCCATGGAGCAGGTGATGGAGGGCGCGGCGACTCCGGCGCAGCTCGCCGGACTGCTGGTGGCCCTCCGGGCGAAGGGCGAGACCGTCGACGAGATCGTCGGCTTCCGCGACGCGATCCTCGACCACGCGGTGCCGCTGGACGTGGACCCGATGGCCCTGGACATCGTCGGGACGGGCGGGGACCGCTTCGGGACCGTCAACATCTCCTCCACCGCGTCGATCATCGCGGCCGCCGCCGGCACGCCCGTCGTGAAGCACGGGAACAAGGCCGCGTCCTCCTCCTCCGGCTCCTCCGACGTGCTCGCGGCACTCGGGGTCGACCTCTCCCTCTCTCCCGAGCGGGTGGCCGAGGTGTTCCGGCGGACGGGGATCGCCTTCGTCTTCGCGTCCCTCTTCCACCCCGGCTTCCGGCACGCCGGTCCGGTGCGCGCCGAGCTGGGCGTGCCGACGGTGTTCAACTTCCTCGGCCCGCTCTGCAATCCGGCGCGTCCCGAGGCCTCGGCGGTTGGAGTGGCGCACCTCGACCGGGTGCCGCTGGTCGTCGGCGTGTTCCGGACGCGCGGGGCGACGGCTCTGGTGTTCCGCGGGGACGACGGCCTCGACGAGCTCACGACCACGGGTCACAGCCACATCTGGGAGGTGTCGCGCGGCTCCGTGGTCGAGCACGACCTCGACCCGCGCGACCTGGGCCTGCCCCGCGCGCGGATCGACGACCTGCGCGGCCGCGACGCCGCCTACAACGCGAGCGTGGTGCGCTCGGTGCTCGCGGGAGACGGCGGCCCCGTCCGCGACATCGTCCTTCTGAACGCGGCCGCAGGCCTCGCGGCGTTCGACCTGGCGCGCGACCCGGACCTGGTGCGCACGCCCGTCCTGGAGCGCCTGCGGACGTCGATGGACCGCGCGGCGGAGGCCGTCGACTCCGGGGCCGCCACGGCCAAGCTCGAGGAGTGGGTCCGCGAGACGCAGCGCGCCGTCGTCCCGCTGCCGTAGGCGCGAGCGCAGGGCGTAACGTGGGGATGCTGTCCGCGACGGTGCGGGCGGCGATCCACCACGCGCCGGATCGCCCGCAGGTCACGGGACGCCCGAGTGGTGGCCCGATCCTGGAGGAGACCTCGATGAAGAAGCTCATCAACGACCCGAAGAACGTCGTCACGGAGTCGGTGGCCGGCTTCGGCCTGGCGCACGCCGACCTGGTCCGGGTGGTGTCGGATCCCCTGTTCGTGGTGCGGGCCGACGCGCCCCGCTCGGGCAAGGTGGGCATCGTCAGCGGTGGCGGCAGCGGGCACGAGCCGCTGCACGCGGGCTTCGTCGGATTCGGGATGCTGGACGCCGCCGTCCCCGGTCCCGTCTTCACCTCGCCCACGCCCGATCCGATCGTCGCGGCCACGCAGGCCGTCGACGGCGGCGCGGGTGTGCTGCACATCGTGAAGAACTACACGGGCGACGTCCTGAACTTCGAGACCGCGGCCGACCTCGCCGGCGCCGAGGGGATCGAGGTGCGCAGCGTGATCGTCGACGACGACGTCGCGGTGAAGGACTCGCTCTACACCGCGGGCCGCCGCGGCGTGGCCGGCACCGTGCTGGTCGAGCGGATCGCGGGCGCGGCGGCCGAGCGGGGCGACTCCCTCGACGAGGTCGCGACGATCGCCGAGACGGTGATCGCCAACGTGCGCTCGATGGGCGTCGCCCTCACGCCGTGCATCGTCCCGCACGCGGGCGAGCCGAGCTTCGAGCTGGGCGAGGACGAGATCGAGATCGGCATCGGCATCCACGGCGAGCCCGGCCGGGAGAAGATCGCGCTGGAGCCGGCCGACCGCATCGTCGACCGGATCCTCGGCCCGATCCTGGAGGACCTGCCGTTCTCCTCCGGGGACGAGGTGCTGCTCCTGGTGAACGGCATGGGCGGCACGCCGCAGATCGAGCTGTACCTCGCCTACCGCCGCGCAGCCGAGGCGCTGGCCGAGAAGGGGATCACCGTCGCACGCAGCCTCGTCGGCAACTACACGACGTCGCTCGAGATGCAGGGCTTCTCGCTCACCGTCCTCAAGCTCGACGACGCCCTGACCGAGCTGTGGGACTCCCCGGTGCAGACCGCGGCGCTGCGGTGGGGACGCTGAGCGCCCGCGCGCACACCATGACCGGAACGACAGCCGCAGGAGCGGCCCACGAGGAGGAGACGACCATGCAGGACGCACAGGGAGCCGGGCTCGACGCGGCGTGGGCGACGGCGTGGATCCGCCGCGCCGCCGAGTCGATCGCGGAGCACCGGGTCGAGCTGATCACGCTCGACCGGGCGATCGGCGACGGGGACCACGGCGAGAACATGGACCGCGGCTTCCAGGCCGTGGTCGCGAAGCTGGACGCGGCGCCGGAGCAGGGGGTCCCGGCGGACGTGCTCAAGCTGGTCGCGACGACGCTCATCTCCACCGTCGGCGGCGCCTCGGGCCCGCTGTTCGGCACGGCGTTCCTGAAGGCCTCCGCCGCGGTCGCGGGCGAGGTCGCGCTCGAGGGCGCGGACGTCGCAGCGCTCCTGGCCGCGGCGAGGGACGGCATCGTGCTCCGCGGCAAGGCCGAGGTGGGCGACAAGACGATGGTGGACGCATGGACGCCGGCGGTCGACGCGGCCGCGGCCGCCGCCGAGGAGGGAGCGGCTCCGGCCGACGTCCTCGCCGCGGCGGCGGAGGCGGCGCAGAGCGGAGCGGAGTCGACGGACCCGCTGGTCGCCCGCAAGGGACGCGCCAGCTACCTCGGCGAGCGCGCCATCGGGCACCGTGATCCCGGCAGCGTGTCGACCGTTCTCCTGCTCCGCGCAGCAGCCGAGGCGGCGGCGTGAGCGTCGGGCTGGTCCTGGTCTCGCACAGCGCGCAGCTGGCGGAGGGGCTGGTCGAGCTCGCGGAGCAGATGGCGGCCTCGGTCGCGCTGGTCGCCGCGGGCGGGACGGACGACGGCGGCATCGGCACCAGCTTCGACCGCATCACGGCGGCCCTGGCGGAAGCGGACTCCGGCGAGGGGGTCGTCGTCCTCTGCGACCTCGGCTCGGCGATCATGACGGCGGAGACCGCGGTCGAGTTCCTCGACGACGACGCGCGCGCCCGGGTCCGGATCGCCGACGCCCCGCTGGTGGAGGGGGCGGTCGCGGCCGCCGTCGCCGCGGGCACGGGGGCATCGCTGGACGAGGTGCTCGCCGCCGCGGAGTCGGCCCGGGGCGAGGCGCTCGCTGCTCCCGCCGAGGAGGCCTCGCCCGGTGACGAGCGCGTGCAGCGCCGCGTCCGCCTCATCAACCCGAACGGCCTGCACGCCCGTCCCGCGGCCGACTTCGTCACGCTCGCCGCCACCTTCGACGCCCGGATCGACGCGAACGGCAAGGACGCCACGAGCCTGCTCGGCGTGATGTCGCTGGGGCTCGACCGCGGGGACGAGGTCGTCCTCTCGGCGTCGGGGCCGCAGGCCCACGAGGCGGTCGGCCGGCTCGGCGATCTGGTCGAGTCGGGCTTCGGCGAGGTGTAGCGCGCCGTCGACCGGTCCAGGGACCGCGGAGGCGCCTCCTCCTACGCTGAGCGCATGGCCCTCCGCGGAACCCGACCCCCGTCTGTCCTGCTCCGCCGACTCGTCACCGTCCCGCGCGTCGTGCGCCGGGCGGACGCTCGTGCGGCCCGGCGGCTGAACGCCCGTCGCCCGTCGCCCGTCGTCGACGGGGCGCTCGTGGGGCTCTCCCGGGCCGCGGACCACGGAGTCCTCTGGGCCGGCGTCGGCGTCCTGCTGCTCCTGGCGGGCCGTCCCCGCGAGGCTCTGCGGGGGACCGCCTCGCTCGCCGCGGCCAGCGCGCTCGCGAACCTGGTCGGCAAGCGCGTGTTCGGCGGCGACCGGCCGCTCCTCGTCGACGTCCCGGTCGGCCGGCGCCTGGCGACGGTGCCGACGTCGGCGTCCTTCCCCTCGGGGCACGCGGCGAGCGCCGCTGCCTTCGCCGCCGGGGTCGCGCTCGAGTCGCCCCGAGTGGGGGCGGCGGTCGCCCCGCTCGCCGCCGCCGTGGCCTTCTCCCGCCTGCACGTCGGCGTCCACTGGCTCTCGGACGTCCTCGGCGGCGCGGCGCTCGGCGCGGCGGTCGCGGTCGTCGGCCGAGCCGTCCTGCCGGCCGAGCCGCGCCACGTGCCCGTCTCGGAGCGCGCGACCCGGCCCCCCGTCGACCGCAGCCCGCTGGGGGACGGCGCCGCCCTCCTCGTGGTCCTCAACCCCGGCGCGGGCCGGGACTCGCACCGCCCCGATCCCGAGCCGCTGGTCCGAGCCCGGTTCCCGAAGGCGCGCGTGCACCGGCTGACCGAGGGGGAGGACCTCGCCGACGTGGTGCGCGAGGCGCGCTCGGGGGACTCTCCGCCCCGGGTGCTCGGGATCTACGGCGGGGACGGGACCATGTCGGTCGGTGCCGCTCTCGCCCGCGCCGAGGGGATGACGCTGCTCGTGCTGCCGGGCGGGACCATGAACCACTTCGCGAAGGCGCTGGGGCTGCTCACCGTCCAGGACGCGCTCGACGCGGCGACGATCGGCGAGCGCCGCGACGTCGACGTGGCCGAGGTCGTCGCGGACGGGGGAGACCCGGTCACGGTGCTCAACACGGTCTCGATCGGCGTCTACCCGGAGTTCGTCGCGGCCCGCGAGAAGCGCGAGAAGCGGATCGGGAAGCCGCTCGCCGCCGTGATCGCGGCCCTCTCGGTCGTGCGGCGCACCGATCCGTTCGAGCTCCGGCGCGACGGGCGCACGCAGCTCGTCTGGTCGTACTTCGTCGGGGTGAACCAGGAGCACCCGCGCACGGCCGCCCCGCTCGCCCGGCGTCGGCTCGACGACGGCCACCTCGACGTGCGCATCCTGCACTCAGGACGGACTCCTCGCACCCGGGGAGCGTTCTCGCTCCTGCTCGGCCGTACGGCGACCCCGGTGGTCGGCCGTGTGCCCGGCTGGCGGGCACCGGTGGTGGAGTCGTTCTCGACGCCGGAGATCACCGTCGGCGCGCGCCGACCCGCGGGGGACGACCCCGAGTGGGCGCACGACGGCGAGACCGAGCGCTTCGACGGCTCCCGCGACGGATTCGACGAGGCCGTGGTGCGGATCGTGCCGCTGGGCCTGCGGGTCTACGCGACCGCGGACTAGGGGGCGGTGCCGGCCCGGTCCCCGCCGTCCGGATCCGCCAGCAGTTCGGCCAGCGCGTCGAGGGCGGCGACCTGCCCGGCCACCACCAGCGAGCGGGCCTCGTCGAGCGGGTGCCACCGGGCGTCCTCCAGCTCGGGGAAGCTGCGCAGCACGCCGGAGCCCCGCGGCCACTCCAGCTCGAAGGTGTTGCTCGCGACGAAGGCGGTGTCCGCGTGTCCGCGCCCGGCGAAGACCGTGACGGTCTTGGCCGCGCTCTGCCGGAACGCGCCGAGGAGGGTCAGCTCCCCGACGGGCGGAGGAGCGCCGGTCTCCTCCTCGAACTCGCGGCGCGCGGCGTCCAACGGCGTCTCGTCGCCCGTGTGCACGCCCTTCGGGATCGTCCACGCGCGGGGGCGCCGGGTCCAGAAGGGGCCGCCCATCCGCCCGAGGAACACCTCGGTGCCGGAGGGGCCCTCGCGGTGCAGCAGGATCCCCGCGCTTGTCACCGCGGCCATCGCGTCTCTCCGGTCATCCCGCCATCCTGCCCCGCGCCCGTGGAAGGATCGGCAGGACCCGCCCGCGACCGCACGGAGTGAACCATGCACGACCACGAGATCCTCCGACAGCTGCGCGACGCGCTCGGAGACGCGGTCCTGACCGAGGGCCCCGGGTTCGAGGCCGTGCACACCGACAAGTCGGGCTTCTCCGCACCGGGTCGCGCGCTCGCGCTCGTCGCTGCCCGCTCGGTCGAGGACGTGCAGGCGGCGCTGCGCATAGCGACGGAGCACCGGCTCCCGGTCGTGCCGCGCGGAGCGGGAACGGGCCTCGCTGCCGGGGGAGTGGCGAGCGAGGGAGCGCTCGTCCTCTCGACCGCCGCGATGGACCGCATCCTCGAGGTGTCGCTCGAGGACGAGCTCGCGGTCGTCGAGCCCGGGGTCATCAATCAGGCGCTGTCGGACGCTGTCGCTCCGCACGGCCTCGTGTTCTCGCCCGACCCCGCGAGCCGCGCGATCTCGAGCATCGGCGGCAACATCTCGACGAACGCCGGGGGGCTGCTGTGCGCCAAGTACGGCGTGACCCGGGAGGCGGTGCTCGGGTTGACGGTCGTCCTCCCCGACGGGCGACTGCTCCGCACCGGCCGCCGCAGCGTGAAGGGAGTCACCGGGTACGACCTCACCGCGCTCCTGACCGGCTCCGAGGGGACGCTGGGCGTCATCGTGGAGGCCACCGTGAAGCTCCGCCCGATCCCGACCGGGCGCGTGGTCACGGTCGGCGCGTACTTCCCGAGCGTCGTCGCCGCGGCCGCCGCCTCCGCCGCGATCACCGCCGCGCGGCTCCGTCCCGCGGTGATGGAGCTGATGGACGAGGCGGCGCTCGCCGCGATCTCGCGCTACACCGGAGCGATGCTGGACCGCGGTGCCGCCTACCTCCTCGTCCAGACGGACGGCGGAGGAGCGGCGGAGGAGTCGCAGCGCGTCCTCGAGATCGTGACCGCCTCCGGGGGCGCCGCCGAGGCGACCGAGGACCCGGCCGAGGGTGAGGCTCTGCTGGCCGTCCGCCGGGCCTTCCACCCGGCGCTCGAGGCGGAGGGCCGCGTGCTGATCGAGGACGTCTGCGTGCCCCGCTCCGCGCTGCCGGCGATGTTCGCGGCGATCCGCGGCATCGAGGAGCGGACGGGGCTCAGCATCCCCACCGTCGCCCACGCGGGGGACGGGAACCTCCACCCGAACTTCGTGCTGCCCGCGGGGGACGGACCCGTGGGGGAGGACGTCTGGGACGCCGCCGCGGAGCTCTTCCGCACGGCCCTGGCCCTCGGCGGCACGCTCACGGGCGAGCACGGCGTGGGACTGCTCAAGCAGCGCTGGCTGGCGGAGGAGCTGGGCGAGGACTCGCTGGCGCTCCAGCGCGGGATCAAGGCCGTGTTCGACCCGCTGGGGATCATGAACCCGGGGAAGGTCTTCTGAGGAGGGCGCCCCGGGCTACCGCAGCTCGGCCGTGATCATCGAGGCGGTGAGCACGATCGTCGCCGCGGACATGAGCCAGTAGAGGACCGTCTCGCGCCAGGACCCGGAGGAGCCCAGGACGGGCAGCGCGGCGTAGCCTCCGGTGGTCCAGACGTGGCGCAGCGGTGTCCGGCGCAGGCGCCGCGGCAGGCGCACGCGCAGCGGCCACAGCCAGTTGATCCCGCCGGTCGTGAGGGCGTCGCCGGCCACGTGCACGAGGTAGCCCAGCGTCGCGGCGACCCGGAGCCACGCCCAGGTGCCGTCGGCGAGCGCGACGAGCAGGACCGTGACGACCGTCGCCCCGGCCCAGGCGATGCGCCAGGAGGGGGCGGCCCGGACGGCCTTCGCGGCGAACGCGAGGGCGGGCAGCGTGAGCACGGCGGCCACGGCGACGGGGCCGACGATCGGCACCGGGAAGCGCAGCGCCGTGAGCACCGGCACCAGGTACCAGACGACGGCGACCGCGAGCAGCGAGTGCATCCCGTGCCGGTGCCCTCCGCTGATCCGGCCCGCGGTCGCGGTGAGCAGGGAGGCGCCCGGCGCCGAGCGGGAGACGGTCGCGCTCGCGTGGTCCGCGTCGGGCACCAGGGCCCAGCCGGCGGCGACTCCGAGGCCGACCAGCCGGAGGTCGAGCGGGAGACCCGCGAGGCCGACGGGCCCGGCGACGGCGGGCACGGAGGCGGCGACGGCCCAGGCGAGCGCACCGGAGACGGCGTGCGAGCGGCCCATCATCGCGGGTCGGCTCCTTCGACTGGGCGCTGCGAGGCCGGAGGACGGCCGCGGCGGGACGAGAGAACCCCCGGCCGAGTGCGTGAGCACAGACCGGGGGTGAGGGTGGGCGATACCGGACTCGAACCGATGACCTCTTCCGTGTGAAGGAAGCGCGCTACCAACTGCGCCAATCGCCCAGGGGGACGTGCTGGACGACCCGAGAGACGATCGTAGCGGATCCGCGGGGCCCGGATGCACCGCCGACGCCCGCCACGCCCGGGTGAACGGACGGCGACGAGCCGGTTTCGCGCGGAAAGACGCGGATCGGACTCCGAGCGGCGGGATCGGCGTCCGCTCGATTTGGATTCCGGCGCCGCTGTCGTATACATTCTTCTAGGTCGAGCCGGGCAGCGAAAGCGCCGGACAGACAGCAAGACAGCACGACACGAAAAACGGCAACACCAGTACGACCTACATGCGGATGTGGCGCAGCGGTAGCGCATCACCTTGCCAAGGTGAGGGTCGCGAGTTCGAATCTCGTCATCCGCTCGAACACCGGTCCTCGGACCGGCGTCATCGGGACGGCACCCTCGGGTGCCTCCCACCTGGTCGGCCCTCGGGCCGCCGACACCGAATCCCGTACACGGTGGATTGGCCGAGAGGCGAGGCAGCGGCCTGCAAAGCCGTATACACGGGTTCGAATCCCGTATCCACCTCGATCGTTCACCGAACGAGGCGCTCCGCACGGAGCAACGGGCGATTGGCGCAGCGGTAGCGCGCTTCCCTGACACGGAAGAGGTCACTGGTTCGATCCCAGTATCGCCCACCACGAGAACCCCCGGCCCCTGGCCGGGGGTTCTGTCGTTCCCGGCTCCGGCGCTACCCTCGCAGGATGCCCGCCCCGATCCCCGTCGACGACCAGGGCACCCTCCTGCGGCTCGTCTCGCGGGACGACGGACCGGCCCTCGCCGCCGCATACCGGCGCAACCGCCGGCACCTCGCGCCCTGGGAGCCGACGCGCTCGACCCGCTTCTTCGAGGCGGGGGGCCAGACCGACGCCGTCGCGGACGCGCTCGCCGCGCACCGGGCCGGCAGCGTCCTCCCGCTCGTCCTCGACGCGGGCGGCGTGATCGTCGGTCGGCTGACTCTCGCGAACATCGTCCGCGGCGCCTTCGACAGCGGCGATCTCGGCTACTGGCTCGACAGCGGTCTGCAGGGCCGCGGCGTGATGACCCGCGCGGTCGGAGCCGTCCTGCGCACCGCGCGGGAGGATCTGGGGCTGCACCGCGTGCAGGCCGGGACGCTCCTCCACAACGTCGGATCGCAGACCGTGCTGCAGCGCAACGGCTTCGAGCGGATCGGCGTCGCGCGGCGCTACCTGCGGATCGCCGGGGAGTGGCAGGACCACGTCCTCTTCCAGGCGCTGCTCGAGGGCGGCCCGCTCCAGCCTCCGCCGACTCCGCTCGTCTAGGGTGAGCGGCGCCGGCCTTCTCCCGGCGCTCCGAGCGGGAGGGACGCGCCCATGACCACGCGGCACATCGGCGGACGAGAGTTCGACTTCGAGCGGCAGGTGGCCGTGATGGCGGTCGTGAACCGCACGCCCGACTCCTTCTACGACAAGGGCTCCACCTTCGCCCTGGACAGCGCCATCGCGGCCGCCGTGCGCGCCGCGGAGCTCGGCGCCGACTGGGTCGACATCGGCGGAGTGCCGTTCGGCCGCGGCCCCGCCGTCACGCTCCAGGAGGAGCTCGACCGGGTCGTCCCCGTCGTGGCGGGCATCGCGGAGCGGAGCGACGTGGTCGTCTCGGTGGACACGACGAGCGCCGAGGTCGCGCGCGCGAGCATCGCCGCGGGCGCCTCCGTCATCAACGACACGAGCGGGCTGCACGACCCCCGGATGCTCGAGGTCGTCGCCTCCTCCTCCGCCCAGCTCGTCATCACCCACAGCGTGGGCGCCCCCCGCAGCGAGCCGGAGAGACCCGAGTACGACGACGTCGTGGCGACCGTGGTCGACCATCTGCGGAGCCGCGTCGATCGCGCGCTCTCGGGTGGAGTGCCTGCCGGGAGGATCATCGTCGATCCGGGTCACGACCTGAACAAGAACACCCTGCACACGCTCGAGCTCACCCGCCGGCTGGGCGAGGTGGCCGCGCTCGGCTTCCCGGTGCTCGCCGCGGTGTCCAACAAGGACTTCATCGGCGAGGCGCTGGACCGGCCGCAGGGGGAGCGGCTCGAGGGCTCCCTCGCCGCCGCGGTGATCTGCATCCTGAACGGTGCGCGGATCGTGCGCATGCACGACGTGCGCCAGGCGGTGGACGCCGTGCGGATGACGGAGGCGGTGCTGGGCTGGCGAGCGCCCGTCTTCCTTCGCCACAACGTGGAGCCGGCGGCGTGAGCGCCCGCATCGACGGCCTGTCGCCGGCCGGGCAGGACCTGTCCGACGAGGCTCTGCTGGCCCTCTACGCGGACGGGGCGGGCGAGCAGTGGCTCCGGGTCAACTTCGTCGCGAGCGTCGACGGAGCGGTCACCCGCGACGGCGTCTCGGGCGATCTCGGGGGAGCGGCGGACCTGCGCGTGTTCGACCTGCTCCGCCGGCTCGCCGACGTCGTGCTCGTCGCGGCCGGCACGGTGCGGACCGAGGGCTACGGTCCGATGGTGCTGAGCGACGAGTCCGTGCGGGCGCGGCTCGGCACCGGGCGCGCCCCGCAGCCCGTCTTCGCGATCGTCTCGGGGTCGCTCGACCTCGATCCCGCCTCGCGGATCTTCACCGAGGCGCCGGTGCGCCCGATCGTCGTGACCACCGGCTCCTCGCCGGCCCGCCGCCGCGCGGAGCTCGCCGAGGTCGCCGATGTGCTCGTCTGCGGCGACGCAGAGCTCGACGCGACGCGGATGCGGGCGCAGCTCGCGGAGCGGGGGCTCGGCAGGATCCACTGCGAGGGCGGTCCGTCGCTGCTCGGGACCCTGCTCGCCGCGGACGCCGTCGACGAGCTCTGCCTGACCGTCGCTCCGACGCTCGAGGCAGGCGACTCCGGGAGGCTCGCCCGCGGCGACGTCCCCGGACCGCGCCCGCAGCACCTGGCGCACGTGCTCAGCGCCGGCGACACGCTGCTCCTGCGCTACCTTTGCCGGCGCTGACCCGCCCTACTCGCGGCGCCGCTCGTTCCCGTCGCGCTTGGCCTCGGAGGCCGGACGGGCGGCGATCACGGGGTGGGCGCCGGTGAAGCCGTCACGGGCGGACGCGATCGCCAGGATGCGCGGCTTCGCGACGTGCCAGCCCACGATCAGGGCGGGCACGCCGACCACCGCGACGATCCCCACGGTCCAGGTGCCGGTCGGGAAGTCGACGGCGATGAGGACCACCACGATCACCAGGAACGCCAGGGTGAGCCACGAGGTCACCGGGGCGCCGGGCATCCGGAAGGACGGGCGCTCCAGGCGCCCCTGGGCCGCCCAGCGCTGCAGCTGCATCTGGCAGAGGACGATCATGCCCCAGCCCGTGACGATGCCCAGCGCCGAGACGTTGAGGACGATCTCGAAGGCCTCGGACGGCACGAAGAGGTTCAGCACGATCCCGATCAGGGTGATGCTCGCCGTGAGCAGGATGCCGCCGTAGGGGACGCCCTGCTTGTTCATCCGGCCGGTGAAGGCGGGGGCGGAGCCGTTGAGCGCCATGGAGCGGAGGATGCGGCCGGTCGAGTAGAGCCCGGCGTTGATGCTGGAGAGCGCGGCCGTCAGCACGACGAAGTTCATGATCGATCCGGCGATCTCGCCCGAGGAGCCGTCGCCCAGCGAGCTGAAGAACGTGACGAACGGGCTCTCGCCCTTCGAGTAGGCCGTGTAGGGCAGCAGCAGCGTCAGCAGCAGCACCGAGCCGACGTAGAAGACGGCGATGCGCAGGATGACCGAGTTGATGGCGCGCGGGATGACCTTCGCCGGCTCCGCGGTCTCGCCCGCCGCTGTGCCGACAAGCTCGACTCCGGAGTAGGCGAACACCACGCCCTGGACGACCAGGACGCTGGCGATCAGGCCGCCGGGCAGGATGCCGCCGTTGTCGTTCCAGAGGCTGATCCCGGGGTCCACGGAGACGCCGCCGGACTGCAGCGGCCAGCCCGCGGCGAGCACGACGACGCCGATCACCAGGAAGACCACCAGCGCCGTGACCTTGATGAGCGCGAACCAGAACTCCAGCTCCCCGAAGACCTTGACCGAGACGAGGTTCAGCGAGAGCACGACGACCAGGGCGATGAGTGCGAGGAGCCACTGGGGCACGGAGGAGAAGAGCGACCAGTACTTCACGTACAGGGCCACCGCGGTGACGTCGGCGATCGCGGTCATCGCCCAGTTCAGGAAGTACATCCATCCGGCGACGAAGGCGGCCTTCTCGCCCAGGAACTCGCGGGCGTAGGAGATGAAGGAGCCCGAGCTCGGCCGGTGCAGGACCAGCTCGCCGAGCGCGCGGAGGATCAGGTAGGCGAAGACGCCGCAGACCGCGTACACGACGACGAGCGAGGGACCGGCGGTGGCGAGTCGCCCGCCCGCGCCGAGGAAGAGGCCGGTGCCGATCGCGCCGCCGATGGCGATCATCTGCAGCTGCCGGGGCTTGAGCCCGGGACGGTAGCCCTCCTGCTCCTTCGAGAAGTCGGGCTGCGCGTGCCCGCGGTCGTCGTCGCTCTGCGTCACGGGGGCTCCCTCGTCACCGGATCGCGCCGGGCGGCTGCTCCGGCACGCCCGTCAGGGTAAAGGCGCTCTGCTCGGAGGAGGCGGGTGGCGCGGGTCCGCGGCATGCGGATCCTCTCAGGATCGAAGCGCCTACCCTCAGGGCATGAGCGGTCCCGACCTCGCACGGCAGTCCTCGCTCGAGGGCGTCCGGATCCCGTCGCCAGCGAGGCGCCTGAACGGCGGCACCGATCCGGCGCTCGTCTGGCGCAACGAGCTCGATGGGCTGACCTTCCGCGTGGACGCCGGGTACCTGAAGTGGAATCCCCGGTCCACGGGCGTCGACCTCCGTCGCGAGATCGCGCGTCTGCGCTGGCTGGAGGGGCGGATCGACGCGCCCCGGATCCTGGAGGCGGGCGAGGACGAGGAGGGGCAGTGGCTCCTCACCGCACCGCTGCCCGGGCAGAGCGCCGTCGATCCGAAGTGGACAGCCCGGCCGGAGGAGGCCGTCCGCGCGATCGCGGCCGGCCTGCGGGCGGTCCACGCGCTCCCCGTCGACGCGGTGCCCGAGGAGCTGCGCGGCGACTCCTGGTTCGCGCGCCGGCCGTCGGCGCTCGGCGCGGCTCCGGAGCTCGTGGACCCCGTCGTGGTGCACGGCGACGCGTGCGCTCCGAACACGCTGGTCGACGACGACGGACGCTGGAGCGGCACGGTCGACGTCGGCGACCTGGGCGTGGGCGACCGCTGGGCGGATCTGGCGGTCGCCGCGGTCAGCCTCGGCTGGAACTACGGCCCCGGCCACACCCCGCTGCTCCTCGCGGAGTACGGAGCGGATCCGGACGACGAGCGCGCGGCCTACTACCGCGCGCTCTGGTCGTCCGAGTCCTGAGTCATTTCTTCTTCGCGGCCTCGTCGTCCTGGGCCGCGCCCTCGTCGCTGCGGTTCTCGCTCGCCAGGCGCAGCCAGCGTCCGTCGCGGACGTCCTTCTCGTGCACGGCCGCCTTCTTGTCGCTCGCGGCGGTGTCGCGCGGGGGGAGCTGGATGGTCTCCTCCGCCTCGATGCCCGCCTGCAGCTCGCGTCCGCGCTCGAGCTCGGCGTCGAACTCCGCGCCGAAGAGCAGGGCGATGTTGGTGATCCAGATCCAGAGGAGGAAGACGATCACCGCGCCGAGCGAGCCGTAGGTCTTGTTGTAGTTGGAGAAGTTGGCCACGTAGAACGCGAAGCCGGTCGAGGCGATCAGCCAGATCGCCAGGGCGACGATCGATCCGATGCTGATCCAGCGGAACTTCGGCTGGCGGATGTTGGGCGCCCAGTAGTACAGGGTCGCGACGATCACGATCGCGATGACCACGAGCACCGGCCATTTCGCGATGTTCCACACGGTGAGGGCGGCGGGGCCGAGGCCCACGACGTCGCCGACGGCGGTCGCGACCGGTCCGCTGAGCACGAGGATGAGCGCCGCGATCACGATCAGGACGACCGTCACCACGGTCACGCCGAGCATCGTCGGGCGGAGCTTCCAGAAGGGGCGCCCCTCGTCGATCTGGTAGACGCGGTTCATCGCGCGGCCGAAGGCGCCGACGTAGCCGGAGGCGGACCAGATCGCTCCGACGACACCGGTCACGAAGGCGAGACCCGCGGCGGAGGAGCTGGTCAGCGCCTGGATCGGGTCGCGCAGCAGGTCGACGACCTCGCTCGACGCGAGGTTCCCGATCAGGTCGAGCACCAGATCAGTGGTGGCCTGCGCCTGGCCGAAGAGCCCCAGCACCGACACGATCGCGAGCAGGGCGGGGAAGAGCGCGAGCACGGCGTAGTAGGTGAGCGCGGCGGCGAGGTCGGTGCACTGGTCCGCGCCGAACTCGCGGGCCGTCTTCTTGAGGACGTAGAACCAGGAGCGCTTGGTGATGTCGGTGACGTCGTCGGGCTTCCGGGAATCGTCGGGATCGGGCGCTGTCTTCTCGCGGGTCGTGCTCTGCTCGGCCATGCGGACACGCTACGGGGCCGACAGTCGTCGGACGGCCCCCTTGACGGCGTAGCCGGTCGTGTCGCGGGTCAGGCCCGGCGCTGGCGCGCAGCGGCGAGGGTGCCGAAGAGGAGGAAGGAGCAGGTCGCGGCGAGGACGGTCAGCAGCGGAGCCTCCCAGCCGCCGCTCGCGTCGTGCGCGAACCCGATGACGGTCGGGGCGGTGGCGGCCACGGCGTAGCCGATCCCCTGCACCGTGGCCGAGAGCCGCGACGCGTGGGCGTCGGAGCGGGAGAGCCGCACGACGAGCACGAAGACCACCGTGAATCCTCCGCCCTGGGCCGCGCCGCCCAGCACGCACCAGAGCGCCCAGAGCTGCGGGGCGAGCAGCAGCCCCGCCGGCACCGTGCACCAGAGGAGGCCGACGAGCACGATGCTCCCCAGGGGTCCGAGCCTCCGGACCAGGAGCGGGACGCCGAGGGCGCCGGCGACCGCGGCGAGCTGGAACACCGAGGCGCTCGCGCCCGCGGTCGCGATCGAGAAGCCGTTGCGGTCGACGAGCAGCGAGGGGAGCCACGCCGTCACTCCGTAGTACGAGAACGCCTGGCTCGAGAAGCAGAGCGCGAGCGCCAGCACGGTCGCGCTGCGGAAGATCCGCGGAGCCGGTGCGGCCGGTGCGCGGTCGGCGCGGGACGGGCGGGGAGTCGGACGCAGGGCCGCCCGAGGCCCCACGGCCACGAGCCAGCCGGCCAGAGCGAGGGCGTTGAGGGCGAGCCAGACGAGCAGGGCGCCTCGCCAGCCGAGGGTTAGAGCGAGCGGAGCGGTGCCGAGCGAGGTGATCGTCGAGCCGATGTTGAGGGCCGCGGTGTAGACGCCCGTCGTGAGGTCGACGCGCTCGGGAGCGACGTCCCGCCGGATCACGACGGGGAGGACGACGTTGCCGATCGTGATGGAGACGCCGATCAGGACGGTGCCCGCCACGGCCGGTCCCACGTCGCCGATCGAGCGGACGATCGTGCCGAGCGCGACGCCGATCACCGTGACGGTCACGGCGGCGTCGGGTCCCGCGCGGCGGATCACCAGGAGGGCGAGCGGAGTCGCCAGGGCGAAGCAGAGCACGGGGATGCTGGTGAGGATCCCCGCCTGGCCCGCGGACAGCGCGAGGTCCTCGCGCACCGCGTCGATGATGGGCGCGACGGCGACGATCGGACCGCGCAGGACCAGCGCGACCAGGGCGACCGCCACGACGAGGAGCCAGGGAGCGCTCCGGCGCGCGGTCATCGGGGCGTCGAGGGCCGCGGCACCCCGGTCAGCCGGTCAGGCCGGGGACCCCGGCCGAGAGGTTGCCGACGATGGTGAAGACGCCCGACACCAGACCGAGGATCCCGGTGACGAGTCCGGCCGTCGCGAGCCCGCGACCGCCTCCGACGAGCGGTGCGGCCGCCCGGCCCTTCGCCGAGAAGACGATGGCGAGGATCGAGGGGATCAGCAGCGGATTGATCAGCAGGCTCAGGACGCCGAGCACGAGGCTCGCGATCGCCATGGGGTTGCGGCCCGCCGCGGAGGACGGGGCGGACGGATAGGCGTACAGCTCCTGCTCCGGAGCGCCCGGGGGCGTGCCGTAGGCGGGAGCGGGCGCCGAGGAGGACGGGCGGGACCGGTCCGTCCACGCCGCGCCGTCCCAGTAGAGCTCCGAGCCGAGGTCGGCCGGATGCGGGTACCACCCGGGCGCGGGCAGCGGAGCGGAGTCGTCGGGCATGGGGCGAGTCTAGAGCGGCGCCGATCAGCTCTTGGGCTGCTCGATGCCGAGCGCGTTCCCGTCGGGATCGAGGATCCAGGACGCCCAGACGCTGCCGCGGTCGGCCACGCCGTTCTCGGTGCGCAGCTCGTCGCTGTCGTAGTCCTCCGGAGCCACGCCCCGAGCCGCCAGCGCGTCCAGCTCGGCGCGCAGGTCGGCCACCCGCCAGGCGGCCTTGGTCTGCTCGTCCTTCGAGCCCGTGGTGCTGGCGGTGACGGTGAGCCGCGTGCCGCCGCAGGAGTAGGCGATCGCCGACTCGCTCTCCTCGAGGACCTTCAGTCCCAGGGAGCCGGCGTAGAAGGCGCGGGAGGCGGCGAGGTCGCGGGAGAGCAGAACGGGGCCGATGGGGGAGTCGGAGAGCACGGTGAGTCCTTTCGTCGGTGGGCCTCCAGTCGACGCCCGCTGCGGTCCGGCGCGGAAGGGGTTGCCACCGGGCCGGCCGGAGGGGGCTGGCGCGGCAGAATGGCCTCGGCCGTGCCCGCCGCGCGGCCGGGAGGAGCCCTCATGAGCTGGACCATCGACGAGGTGGCGTGGACCCACCCGGACGCCGAGCGTCTGCGCGACGCGCAGCGGTGCGAGCTCGACGAGCGCTACGGCAACGACGACCACGAGCCCGGCACGCCGCCCTCGGCCGACGACGTGCCCGTCTTCCTCGTCGCCCGCGACGCGAGCGGCACGGCGGTGGCCTGCGGCGGACTGCGGCCTCTCGACGACGACGTCCTCGGACCGGGGGCGATCGAGGTGAAGCGGATGTTCGCCGACCGCGCCGCCCGCGGCACCGGAGCGGCCACGGCCGTCCTGCGCGCGCTCGAGGCGCGGGCGGCCGCTCTGGGCACGACGCGCCTGGTGCTGGAGACCGGGACGCTCCAGCCCGACGCGATGCGGTTCTACCTCCGGGAGGGCTACCACGCCATCCCGCCGTTCGGCGCCTACATCGGGTCCGAGCACTCGGTCTGCTACGCCCGCGATCTCGCTCCCGGCGCCTGAGCGTCAGCGGCGCAGGGTCTCCACCGGGTACTCGCCGAAGCGGCGGTGGTACGCCCCCGAGAAGCGGCCCTGGTTGAGGAAGCCCCAGCGCGCGGAGACGGCGCGCACGGTCTCCTCGCCCGGAGCGCCCTCGCGCAGCTCGACGCGCGCCCGGTCGAGACGCACGCCGCGCAGGTAGCCGAGCGGAGTGTCGCCGAAGTGCCTCCGGAACGCGGCCTGCAGCGCCCGCGGAGTGAGCCCCGCCGCTGTCGCGATGTCGGACACGGTGACGGGCGACGCGGCGAACGCGTGCAGGAACTCGGCGGCACGCAGCAGGTGCTCGAGCCCCGGCCGCAGCACCTGCGCCGGAACGACGACCGGCCGGTGCGCGAAGGTCGCGAGCAGGTGCAGAGCGACGCCGCGCTCGGCCGCCACGAGCTGCAGCGCTGTCGCCTCGCGGCCCGACCGGAGGACGCCCGCGAAGTCGTCGACCGCCCGCCACCAGCCCGGGAGTGCCGACGCGGAGGCGATCGAGCGGTGGTCGAAGACGAGCGGCAGCGGCACGCCGTCGCCGGCCTCGGACGCGACCTGCTCGAGGAGGCCGGCGGCCACGTGCACGAGCCGCTGCTGGAAGTCGCGGCTGACGAACTCGAACGGACGCGCGCTGGGGAACACGACCGGCCGCCCCGGCAGGTGGACGATCCGATCGCCCTCCGGGTCCACCACGCTCGTGCCGGAGAGGAACCACGAGACGACGTACTCGCCCGCCGGACGCAGCCCCCCGGACACGGAGCCCCGGAACACCGACGTCCGCAGGCTCACGCCCTCGCTCCCGGAGACGTCGTAGCGGAAGGAGAAGGGCCGCTCGACCGGTTCCGTCCGGAATCCCGACCCGCCGTAGCCGTCCGAGTAGAAGCGCCGCGCCTCCTCCAGGTCGGCCCCGGAGCGCGTGAAGCGCTGCAGCGCAGGACCGGCACCCATCGGACCAGGATGCCACCTGGACGGATTGCGCACCGGTCGCCCCCGCGCCCCTCTCCGGGGCACGTCCTGTCGGCAGGGTGACGGGGTCGGACGACACGGACGGAGACGCATGGAGATCAGCGCACGCAGACTCGCGGCACGCGACGCGGTGGCCGTCGTCGCCGTGCTCGCCGCACTCGAGGGGGCGCTCGCCGTGGACTCCCTGCCGCCCGGCCTGGAGGAGGTCCTCCTGCACCAGCTCGAGCGCAGCTCGCTCGTGCTCCCCGGCGCCGACCGGGACGAGCTCGCCTCCGCTCTGCGCGCGCTCGGCGTCCGCGTGCGCGACGCGCTCGGGTAGAGGCCGCCGCCGACTACAGTCGAGGGGTCAACCGAGCCCGAGGAGTGCCCGCACGTGTCGAACGAACCGTCGAATCCCGCAGAGAACGAGTCCCACTCGGTCGTCACCGAGGCGGGCACGGGATTCACGCACTTCACCGACCGGGCCGTGGTCGCGATCCGCGTCAACGGGGAGCTCAAGGACCTCGCCGCCGACGTCGTGCCGGGCGACCGCATCGAGCCGGTGCTCATCTCCTCGCCGGACGGGCTGAACATCCTCCGCCACTCCGCGGCCCACGTGCTCGCGCAGGCGGTGCAGCAGATCAACCCGGAGGCGAAGCTGGGCATCGGCCCGCCCGTCACCGACGGCTTCTACTACGACTTCGACGTCGAGGAGCCCTTCACGCCCGAGGCGATGAAGGCGCTCGAGAAGGCGATGGACCGCATCGTCCGCCAGGGCCAGCGGTTCGTGCGCCGCGTCGTCTCCGAGGAGGAGGCGCGCGCCGAGCTCGCCGGCGAGCCCTACAAGCTCGAACTGATCGGGATCAAGGGCGGGGGAGCCGAGGACGAGAGCGTCGAGGTCGGCGGCGCCGAGCTCACCATCTACGACAACGTCGACCCGCGTTCCGGCGAGACGGTCTGGAAGGACCTCTGCCGCGGCCCGCATCTGCCCAACACCCGCATGATCGGCAACGGCTACGCCCTGACCCGCAACGCTGCCGCCTACTGGCGCGGCTCGGAGAAGAACCCGCAGCTGCAGCGCGTCTACGGCACCGCGTGGCCCACGAAGGACCAGCTGCGCGAGCACCAGGCCCGCCTCGAGGAGGCGGCGCGCCGCGACCACCGCAAGCTCGGCCACGAGCTCGACCTGTTCTCCTTCCCGGACGAGATCGGCTCCGGCCTCGCGGTCTTCCACCCCAAGGGCGGGATCATCCGCTACGAGATCGAGCAGTACATGCGCGAGCAGCTGCTCGCCCACGACTACGAGCTCGTCTACACGCCGCACATCACCAAGGGCGACCTGTTCCTCACGAGCGGGCACCTGCAGTGGTACTCCGAGGGGATGTTCCCCCCGATGCACCTCGACGAGCTGCAGGACGAGGACGGCAACGTCACCCGCCAGGGCCAGGACTACTACCTCAAGCCCATGAACTGCCCGTTCCACAACCTGATCTTCCGCTCGCGCGGCCGCAGCTACCGCGAGCTCCCGCTGCGCCTGGCCGAGTTCGGCACCGTGTACCGCTACGAGAAGAGCGGCACCCTGCAGGGCCTCACCCGCGTGCGCGGCCTGACCCAGGACGACGCCCACATCTACGTCGCGCAGGAGGACGTGTCGGCCGAGCTGACCCGCAACCTCGAGTTCGTGCTGCAGGTGCTGCGCGACTACGGCCTCGACGACTTCTACCTCGAGCTGTCCACGAACGAGGAGGGCAACCCGAAGTTCGTCGGTGCGCCCGAGCAGTGGGAGGAGGCGATCGAGTCGCTGCGCGCGGTCGCCGTCGCCTCCGGTCTCGAGCTGGTTCCGGATCCGGGAGGAGCGGCGTTCTACGGTCCGAAGATCTCGGTGCAGGCGCGCGACGCCATCGGCCGCACCTGGCAGATGTCGACCATCCAGCTCGACTTCAACCAGCCCGAGCGCTTCGAGCTCGAGTACACGGCCTCGGACGGCTCGAAGAAGCGGCCCGTGATGATCCACCGCGCGCTCTTCGGCTCCATCGAGCGCTTCTTCGCGATCCTCACCGAGCACTACGCCGGGGCGTTCCCGGTCTGGCTGTCGCCGGTCCAGGTCGTGGGCATCCCGATCGCCGACGAGTACCTGCCCTACCTCGAAGAGGTCGTCGGCGAGCTCAAGCGGTCGGGCATCCGCGCCGAGATCGACTACTCCAGCGACCGGATGCAGAAGAAGATCCGCAACGCCACGCTGCAGAAGGTGCCCTTCCAGATGATCGTGGGGGAGAAGGACCGCGACGCCGGAGCCGTCAGCTTCCGGTTCCGCGACGGCACGCAGGAGAACGGGATCCCGGTCGCCGATGCCGTCGCGCGCATCCGCGAGGCCGTCGCCTCGAAGGCGCAGGTCTGAGCGTGAGCGACGGCTGCGTGCCCGAGGGAGCGGAGGGCTCGGCGCACCTCGCCGGGGTTCCCGACGAGTTCCAGCGCCTGTGGACGCCGCACCGGATGGTCTACATCCAGAAGGGGCAGCCCGGAGCCGACGACTGCCCCTTCTGCGTGGCGCCGACGCTGAGCGACGAGGAGGCCCTCATCGTCGCCCGCGGGGAGCACGCCTACGTCCTGCTGAACCTGTTCCCGTACAACTCCGGCCACCTCCTGGTCTGCCCGTACCGGCACATCCCGCTCTACGACGAGGCCACTCCCGAGGAAGTGGCCGAGATCGGAGCGCTCACGCAGACGGCGATGCGCGTCGTCCGCTCGGTCTCGAACAACGACGGCTTCAACCTCGGGATGAACCAGGGCGCGGTCGCGGGAGCGGGGATCGCCGCGCACCTGCACCAGCACGTGGTTCCGCGCTGGGCGACCGACGCGAACTTCTTCCCGATCATCGCCCGCACGAAGGCGCTCCCGCAGCTGCTCGGCGACGTGCGAGCGAGCCTCGCGGCGGCCTGGCCGAGCCTCTAGACCGCCGCCCGGCCCCCTGTCCAGCGCCGCGGACGGCGGGCGCCGTCTCGTAGACTCGGAGCTGCCGTCGGCGGAAGTCGCCGCACAGAACAGGACTCGCGAACATGACCGACACCACCACTCCGTCCTCGTCCGCTCCCGAGCAGTTCGGCTCGAGCCGCGTCAAGCGCGGTCTCGCCGAGATGCTCAAGGGCGGCGTCATCATGGACGTCGTCGACGCCGATCAGGCCCGCATCGCGGAGGACGCCGGCGCGGTCGCCGTCATGGCGCTCGAGCGCGTCCCCGCCGACATCCGCTCGCAGGGCGGCGTCGCACGCATGAGCGACCCCGACCTGATCGACGGCATCGTCTCCGCCGTGTCGATCCCCGTCATGGCGAAGGCGCGCATCGGCCACTTCGTCGAGGCGCAGATCCTGCAGGAGCTCGGCGTCGACTACATCGACGAGTCCGAGGTCCTCTCGCCCGCCGACTACGTGAACCACATCGACAAGTGGAACTTCACCGTCCCCTTCGTCTGCGGAGCGACCAACCTGGGCGAGGCGCTGCGCCGCATCACCGAGGGCGCAGCGATGATCCGCTCGAAGGGCGAGGCCGGCACCGGCGACGTCTCCGAGGCGACCAAGCACATCCGCACGATCTCCGGCGAGGTCAACCGCCTGAAGGCGATGACCAAGGACGAGCTCTACGTCGCCGCGAAGGAGCTGCAGGCCCCCTACGACCTGGTCGACGAGATCGCCCGGACCGGCAAGCTCCCCGTCGTCCTCTTCACCGCCGGCGGGGTCGCGACCCCGGCCGACGCGGCGCTGATGATGCAGCTGGGCGCCGACGGCGTGTTCGTCGGCTCCGGCGTCTTCAAGTCGGGCGAGCCCGCCAAGCGCGCGGCCGCGATCGTGAAGGCGACCACCTTCTTCGACGACGCGAAGGTCGTCGCGGAGGCCTCGCGCGGCCTGGGCGAGGCGATGGTCGGCATCAACGTGGCCGACGTGCCCGCGCCGCACC
Organism: Rathayibacter sp. AY1C5; assembly: GCF_002931705.1. Taxonomy (NCBI): domain Bacteria; kingdom Bacillati; phylum Actinomycetota; class Actinomycetes; order Micrococcales; family Microbacteriaceae; genus Rathayibacter; species Rathayibacter sp. AY1C5. The sequence continues at coordinate 30,269 of NZ_PSWD01000006.1, read as the reverse complement.
GCCTCGCCGAGCGTGGCTGGTAGCGCCGACGCGCCGCTCGCCGGCGCAGGATCGACGCGGGAGTCCCTCGAGGGGCTCCGCGTCGGGGTCCTCGCGCTGCAGGGCGACTTCCGCGAGCACGCGCACGTCCTGCGCGAGCTGGGCGCCGAGGTGGTGCTGGTGCGACGCCCGGAGGAGCTCGCCACCGTCGCGGGGCTGGTCATCCCGGGCGGCGAGTCCACGGTGATGGACAAGCTGTCGCGCCTCTTCGGCCTCGCGGAGCCGGTCGTCGAGGCGATCAGTGCGGGGATGCCCGTCTACGGGACCTGCGCCGGGCTGATCATGCTCGCCGACCGGGTCCTCGACCGCATCGACGGCCAGAGCAGCTTCGGCGGCCTGGACGTGTCGGTCCGGAGGAACGCGTTCGGCAACCAGCTCGACTCCTTCGAGACCGATCTCGACGTGCCGGCCATCGGCGATCCGCCGGTGCACGCGGTCTTCATCCGCGCACCGGTCGTGGAGGAGCTGGGCGAGCGGGCGACCGCGCTCGCCAGTGTCGCCGACGGGCGGGTGGTCGCGGTCGAGCAGGGCAACCTCCTCGGGACGGCGTTCCATCCCGAGATCACCGGCGACTACCGGTTCCACGAGCTGTTCCTGCGGAAGGTCGCGGCGACGCGCTTCGGCGACTGACCCGCTGCCGTCCCCTCCGCCAGGGGTGGACGGTGCGGGACCCGCGGGCCAGGGTGGTCGCATGCCCGAACTCCCCGAGGTCCAGGCCCTCGCCCTCGATCTCGACGCGCGCCTGGGCGGACGCGTCCTCAAGCGGCTCGACGTGTTCGCGATCTCCGCGCTTAAGACCGTCGCCATCCCGCCGTCGGCTCTGTCCGGCGAGACCGTCCACGGAGTATCGCGGCACGGCAAGTTCCTCGACATCGCAGTCGGCGAAGCCCACGTCCTCCTGCACCTCGCCCGCGCCGGCTGGGTCCGCTGGCGGCCCGAGCGGCCGACGGCGCCGGCGAAGCCCGGCCGGGGACCGCTCGCCGCGCGGCTCGTCCTCGACGACGGGTCGGGGTTCGACGTGACGGAGGCCGGCACCAAGAAGAGCCTCGCGCTCTCGATCGTCGCCGATCCGCACGACGTCCCGGGCGTCGCCCGGCTGGGTCCCGATCCGCTGGACCCGGAGTTCACCGAGGAGATCCTCGGCGCGATCCTCGCCACGGCGGGCAGGGCGCAGGTGAAGGGCGTCCTCCGCGACCAGTCCCGCATCGCCGGCATCGGCAACGCCTACTCCGACGAGATCCTCCACGTGGCGCGCATTTCGCCCTTCAAGCCCGCCGCGCTCACCGCCGACGAGCTGGACCGCCTCTATGCGGCCCTCCGCTACACACTCGAGGAGGCGCTCGCCCGCGCCGAGGGCCTGCACGCGGCCGACCTCAAGCGCGAGAAGAAGCTCGGCATGCGCGTCCACGGCCGCACAGGAGAGGCGTGCCCCGTCTGCGGCGACACGATCCGCCAGGTGGTCTTCCACGACTCCACGCTCCAGTACTGCCCCACCTGCCAGACCGACGGGAGGATCCTCGCCGACCGGCTGCTGTCGCGGCTGATCAGATAGCGAGCCGGTCCCTGCCCGGCTCGCCGCGGTCGGCTCTCGGGGGTGGCTGGGTGGGTGGAGCGGGTCGCGTCCGCCTACAGCGATCCGCTGGCACGCGGATCACTGGTTCGGCGGTGCTTGTGGCGAGCCGGTCCCTGCCCGGCTCGCCGCGGTCGGCTTCCGGAGATGGCGGGGCGGGTGGAGCGGGTCGCGTCCGCCTACAGCGATCCGCTGGTACGCGGATCACTGGTTCGGCGGTGCTTGTGGCGAGCCGGTCCCTGCCCGGCTCGCCGCGGTCGGCTCTCGGGGGTGGCTGGGTGGGTGGAGCGGGTCGCGTTCGCCTACAGCGATCCGCTGGTACGCGGATCACTGGTTCGGCGGTGCGGGGGCGCGCCGGGAGGGCGGCTCGTCGCCGGCGAGACGGGCGCGGACCGGCTCTCGAATAGACTGGCCCCTGCCATCAGCGGCGCCCTCGGGGGCCGCACGCAACGAGATTTCCGAGGGAGCACCGTGTCCGGGCATTCCAAGTGGGCCACGACCAAGCACCAGAAGGCGATCAAGGACTCGCGCCGCGCGAAGTCCTTCGCCAAGCTGATCAAGAACATCGAGGTGGCCGCCAAGATCGGCGGCGCCGACCTCTCCGGCAACCCGACGCTCGTCGACGCCGTGCAGAAGGCGAAGAAGACCTCGGTGCCGAACGACAACATCGACCGCGCGATCAAGCGCGGCGCCGGCCTCACCGGCGAGGTCATCGACTACACGACGATCATGTACGAGGCCTACGGCCCCAACGGCATCGCCCTGCTCGTCGAGTGCCTCACCGACAACAAGAACCGCGCCGCGGCGGACGTCCGCACCGCGATGACCCGCAACGGCGGCACCATGGCCGACCCGGGCAGCGTCGCGTACAACTTCGCGCGCAAGGGCGTCATCTCCGTGCCCCACGGAGAGAGCGTCACCGAGGACGACGTGCTCGGCGCGGTCCTCGACTTCGGTGTCGACGACGTGCTCGACCACGGCGAGAGCTTCGAGGTCCGCGTCGAGCCGAGCGAGCTCGTCCCGGCCCGCTCGGCCCTGCAGGAGGCGGGCATCGACTACGACTCCGCCGACATCGAGTTCGTCGCCTCCCTCCAGGTCGAGGCCGACGCCGAGACGGCCCGCAAGGTCTTCCGCCTGATCGACGCGCTCGAGGACTCGGACGACGTGCAGAACGTCTACACCAACCTCGACATCACGGCCGAGGTGCGCGCCGAGCTCGAGAACGAGGAGTGACGCGGTGAGCCCGGCCCGATCCTGGAGGGCGGCCTGATGCGCGTCCTCGGGATCGACCCCGGGCTCACCCGCTGCGGCGTCGGCATCGTCGACGTCTCGCGCGACCGCCGCGCGACCCTCGTGCACGTGACGGTCCTCCGGACACCGCCCGACGACGCGCTGGAGCGCCGCCTGCTGGCCCTGGGCGACGGGCTCGAGGCGCTGCTCGACGAGCACCGCCCCGACGCCGTCGCGATCGAGCGGGTCTTCGCGCAGAACAACGTCAGCACCGTGATGGGCATCGCGCAGATCAGCGGCGTAGCCCTCGTCGCGGCGGCCCGGCGCGGGCTCCCGGTCGGGATGCACACGCCGAGCGAGGTGAAGGCCGCCGTCACCGGCTACGGAGCCGCGGACAAGCGCCAGGTCACCGCGATGATCCAGCGCGTCCTCCGGCTCGACGCCCCGCCGCGGCCGGCCGACGCGGCCGACGCCCTCGCCCTGGCCGTCTGCCACGCCTGGCGGGCGCCTCTCGCGCGGTCCTCCGGGTCGGCGGGAGCCGGTGCCGACGGAGCGGCGGGCGGCACAGCAGCGCAGCGGGCGTGGCGCGCCGCCGAGGCCGCGAGTCGAACGCCTGTTCGAGCATCTAGACTGACGCGGTGATCTCCTCCCTCCGCGGCACCGTCCTCTCCGCCCGCGGGAGTCTCGCCGTCCTCGACGTCCACGGCGTCGGCTACGCGGTGAACGTGACCCCGCAGCACGCGCTCGAGATGCGCGTCGGCGACGAGACCACGGTCAGCACCGTGCTCGTCGTCCGCGAGGACTCGCTCACCCTCTACGGCTTCCCCGACGAGGAGCAGCTCGAGATCTTCGAGCTGCTGATCGGCGTGACCGGCGTCGGCCCGAAGTCCGCGCTCGGCGTGCTCGGCGCGGTCGAGCCGGACCGGATCGCGCAGGCGGTCGCCGACGAGGACGACGGGGTGTTCCGGAAGGTCAGCGGCATCGGCCCGAAGACGGCCAAGCTGATCATCCTGTCGCTCGCCGGCAAGGTGACCGTCCGTCCGCGCGCCGCCCGCGGCTCCGGTCCCGCCGCCACCGCCGCGCAGAACGTGCTCGCGGCGCTCGTCGGCCTGGGCTGGCCCGAGCGCACCGCGGCCGATGTGGTCGACGAGATCCTGCTCGACGCGCAGGCCTCCGACGCCGCGAACGTGCAGGCGCTGCTCCGGCTCGCCCTCGCCCGCCTCGGTCCGGCGGCCCGCTCGTGAGCGACGAGGTGCTGGGCGCCGAGGTCGCATCGGAGGCCGAGGTCGCCTTCGAGGGCGCCCTGCGGCCCAGGAACCTCAGCGAGTTCGTCGGCCAGCGCAAGGTGCGCGGCCAGCTCGAGCTGCTGCTCAAGGCCGCGGCCATGCAGGGCCGGACCCCGGACCACATCCTCCTGGCGGGCCCGCCCGGTCTCGGCAAGACGACCCTCGCGATGATCGTGGCGGAGGAGAGCTCCTCGCCCCTGCGGCTCTCCAGCGGCCCCGCGATCCAGCACGCGGGCGACCTCGCCGCCGTCCTCTCCTCGCTGCTGCCCGGCGAGATCCTCTTCATCGACGAGATCCACCGCATGGCGCGCTCCGCGGAGGAGATGCTCTACCTCGCGATGGAGGACTTCCGGATCGACATCATGGTCGGCAAGGGGGCGGGAGCGACGTCCGTCCCGCTGGATCTCGCCCCGTTCACGCTCGTCGGCGCCACGACCCGCTCCGGCCTGCTGCCCAATCCGCTCCGCGACCGCTTCGGCTTCACCGCGCACCTCGAGTTCTACGCGGAGGACGAGCTGCGGCAGGTGCTCGCCCGGGCGGCACGGCTGCTCGAGCTCGACATCGACGCGGACGCGATCGCCGAGATCGCCGGCCGCTGCCGAGGCACCCCGCGCATCGCCAACCGCCTGCTCCGGCGGGTGCGGGACTTCGCCCTGGTCCACGGCGGACGGGCCGACGTGACCGCCGTCCGCGCGGCGCTGGAGCTCTACGACGTCGACGCGCTCGGACTCGACCGGCTCGACCGCGCGGTGATGGAGATCGTGCTGACCCGCTTCGACGGCGGGCCGGTCGGCCTGAACACCCTCGCCGTGTCGGTGGGGGAGGAGGCGGAGACGGTCGAGGCCGTCGTCGAGCCGTTCCTCGTGCGGATCGGATTGCTGACCCGGACGCCGCGCGGCCGCGTGGCGACCCCCGCCGCCTACCGCCACTTCGGCATCGACCCCCGGGGGACGGCGGCTCAGCCGCCCCTGTTCCCCGATGATCTATGATTCTCTAGGCCCGACGGGCCGCTCGATCCGCTCCGCCTCGACCTGAGGCCGCGCGGCGGATCGCCCATCCACTCCGGAAGGCCCACCCATGGATCCGACGATCATCCTGCTCGTCCTGCTGCTCGCCGTGATGATCATCTTCATGTTCCGCAACAACAAGAAGCGCCAGCGCGACGCGGAGAGTATGAAGAACAACCTCCAGCCGGGGGTGGAGCTCATGACCGGCTCCGGCCTCTTCGGCACCGTCGTGTCGATCGACGACGAGGCGAACAAGATCGTCATCGAGTCGACCCCCGGCACGCTGCTGACCATCCACCGTCAGGCGATCGCCCGCCTCATCGACCCGAGCGAGAACGCCGTCGCCGTCGACACCGAGGACGAGGCCGACCCGCTGACCGCGACCGGCTCGCCCGAGTTCGGCGAGCGCGACTCCGCGCACCGCGACCCGCTGGTGGACCCGGTCGAGCGCGACCGCCGCCCCGACGCGCAGTAGTCTCCTGGTCGGGCCGGGCGCATCGGCGCCCGCCCGCCCTTCTCCACGCCCGGGCGACCCCGGGCCGATCACCGTCGACCGAAGAGAAAGCTGAGCCCTGGGTGGCCGCATCAACCCCCGTCCGGAAGGCCCGCCGCTCCCTGAGCTGGCTCGGTGTCCTGATCCTCGCTCTCGTCGGACTCAACACGGCGGCCGTCCTCTGGGGCGGCGGCTCCTGGACGCCGAAGCTCGCCCTCGACCTCGAGGGCGGCACGCAGATCGTCCTGCAGCCGCAGCTGAACGACGGCGACACCGTCTCGTCGGAGCAGCTGACGCAGGCCGTCTCGATCATCCGCCAGCGCATCGACGCGTCCGGCGTCTCCGAGGCCGAGATCACGACCCAGGGCTCGAGCAACATCGTCGTCTCGATCCCGGGCACGCCCGACGACGAGACGCTCCAGCGCATCGAGGCCTCGGCGAAGCTCGACTTCCGCCCGGTCCTCGTCGCGAGCCAGGCCACCAACAGCTCGGTCGGCGGCGACGCGACGTCCTCGCCCACGCCGACGCCCGTCGACCCGTCGCTCGCGACGGAGCCGACCGCCTCGCCGACGAACGCGAGCGACCTCGCCTACCTCACGCCGGCGCTCGAGGCCCAGTACACCTCGTTCGACTGCGCGTTCCTCAACGGCCAGGACCCGAACCTCGCCCCGGCCGACCAGCCGCTCATCACCTGCGACGACAGCGGGACGGTGAAGTACGTCCTCGGCCCGGTGGAGATCACCGGCGAGGACATCTCGGACGCCTCGAACGGCCTGATGACGACCTCCTCCGGCGCCAGCACCGGCACCTGGGCCGTCAACCTCTCGTTCGACGACCAGGGCACGCAGGCCTTCGGCGACGTGACCTCGCGCCTCGTGGCGCTGCAGGGTGCGCAGAACCAGTTCGCGATCGTCCTCGACGGCCGGGTCATCTCGGCCCCGTCGACGAACGCCGCCATCACCGACGGCAACGCGCAGATCTCGGGCTCCTTCACCCAGGAGTCGTCGAAGACGCTCGCCGACCAGCTCAAGTACGGCGCGCTGCCGATCGGCTTCCAGGTCCAGAGCTCGGACAGCATCTCGGCGACGCTCGGCTCCGCCCAGCTCGCCAGCGGCCTGCTCGCCGGCCTCATCGGCCTGATCCTCGTCATCGTCTACTCCATCGCGCAGTACCGCGTGCTCGGAGCCGTCACGATCGCCTCGCTGCTCGTCGCGGCGATCGTCACCTACCTCGTCGTCACGCTGCTGTCCTGGCGGGAGGGACTGCGCCTCTCGCTCGCAGGAGTCGCGGGTCTCATCGTCGCGATCGGCATCACGGCCGACTCGTTCATCGTGTACTTCGAGCGCATCCGCGACGAGCTCCGCGACGGACGCGGCCTCGAGTCCGCCGTCGAGTCCGGCTGGCGGCGCGCGCTGCGCACGATCTTCGCGTCCGACATGGTGAACCTGCTCGCCGCGGTGGTCCTCTTCCTCCTCGCCGTCGGCAGTGTCCGCGGCTTCGCGCTCACCCTCGGGATCACGACGATCATCGACCTGATCGTGGTGGCGCTGTTCACCCACCCGATCCTGCAGCTGATGGCCACGAGACCGTTCTTCGCCGAGGGGCACAAGGCGTCGGGCCTGGATCCCCGGGCGCTCGGGGCCGTCTACCGCGGCCGTGCCGCCTTCCGTCCGCAGGACCAGGTGGTCGCCGGCAAGCGCGCCTCCGCGTCTCGTGAGGCGGCCAAGCGCCAGACCATCGCCGAGCGGAAGGCCGCCGAGGCGGCCGGCCTGCGCGACTCCAACGACTCGAACGGGAAGGACGCGTGATGGCCAGCTTCTCGCAGTTCGGAAACGACCTCTACACCGGTGCGCGATCGATCGACTTCGTCGGCCGGCGCCGCACGTGGTACCTCGTCTCGCTCGCCCTGATCCTGATCACGCTGCTCGGGACGGTCGCCCGCGGCGGCTTCAACTTCGGCATCGAGTTCACCGGCGGCTCGCAGTTCACGGTGTCCTCGCCGTCGAGCCTCGAGCAGGCGACGGCGACGGACGCGGTGACCTCGGTCGCTCCGGAGACCGTGCCGCGCGTGTCCATCGTCGGCGACGACTCCATCCGCGTGCAGACCGGCCAGCTCTCGACCGACGAGTCGACCGCGGTGCGGAACGCCCTGTCGGAGGCCTACGACGTGCCCACCGACCAGGTCGCCTCCTCCTTCATCGGAGCGGCGTGGGGCAACGACGTGACCCAGCAGGCCCTGCGCGGCCTGGTGATCTTCGTGGTCCTCGCGGCCCTGGCCATGTGGGCGTACTTCCGCACCTGGAAGATGTCGCTCGCGGCGATCGTCGCGCTCCTGCACGACCTCGTGATCGTGGCGGGCGTCTACGGCATCACCGGCACCGAGGTGTCGCCGGCGGCGGTGATCGGACTGCTGACGATCCTCGGCTACTCGCTCTACGACACGGTCGTGGTCTTCGACAAGATCCGCGAGAACACCGTGGAGGCGCTCGGCAGCACGACCCGCACCTTCTCCGAGACGGTGAACCTGGCCGAGAACCAGACTCTCGTGCGCTCCATCAACACCTCGATCGTCGCCGCCCTCCCGGTGGCCGCGATCCTCGTGATCGGCGCGTTCGTCCTCGGCGCGGGCACGCTCCGCGACATCTCGCTCGCCCTGCTGATCGGCATCATCGTCGGCACGTACTCGACGATCTTCGTCGCTGCGCCGCTGTACGCCCAGCTGCGCAGCCGGGAGCCCGAGATCTCCAAGCACGACAAGCGCGTGGAGTCGGCCCGGGCGAAGGCGACCGCTCCGGCCGCGCCGGCCGTGCAGGGCTGAGCCGTGGCCGACTACGCACAGGTCACGGCGGCCGACGCCGTCGGACTCGTCGAGCGCGACGAGGTCTGGCTGCTCGACGTCCGGGAGCCGCACGAGTGGGCGGCGGGGCATGCTCCGGCCGCCCACCACATCCCGATGGGGGAGATCGGCGCCCGGCAGGACGAGCTCCCGGCCGACACGGCGATCCTGGTGGTCTGCCACTCCGGAGTCCGCTCCGCGATGGTGACGCAGGCCCTCGACGGCGCCGGCTACGAGGTCGCCAACGTCGACGCCGGCATGACCGCCTGGGCCGCGGCGGGCGGCGACGTGGTCGACGGCGAGGGGCGCCCGGGACGCATCGGCTGACGCCGGCGCCGTCCGCCCCGGGCGGAACGGTCATCGGCGCCGTCCGCACGGGCGATAATGGGGCGATGGAGATCCTCGCGTGACGGAAACGACGACGACGTCCTCGACCGCTGCCCTGCGCAGACTGGTCCCGCGGATCTTCTCGCGCGCGCAGCCCTCCGGTGCTGTCGACACCCTCGTCCGCACCGTCCGGATGCACCACCCCAAGAGCGACATCGCGCTCATCGAGCGCGCGTACTCGGTCGCGGAGCGGGCGCACGCGAACCAGAAGCGCCGCAGCGGCGAGCCCTACATCACGCATCCGCTGGCCGTCGCGCAGATCCTCGCCGACCTCGGCATCGGCTCGAAGACGATCGCCGCCGCGCTGCTGCACGACACCGTCGAGGACACCGACTACCAGCTCGACGAGCTCCGCGCGGACTTCGGCGACGAGGTCGCGATGCTCGTCGACGGCGTCACCAAGCTCGACAAGGTCAAGTACGGCGACAGCGCGCAGGCCGAGACCGTCCGCAAGATGATCGTGGCGATGTCGAAGGACATCCGCGTCCTGATCATCAAGCTCGCCGACCGCCTTCACAACGCGCGGACCTGGGGCTTCGTCCCCGCCGAGTCCGCGGCCCGCAAGGCCACCGAGACCCTCGAGATCTACGCGCCGCTGGCGCACCGCCTCGGCATCCAGGCCATCAAGTGGGAGCTCGAGGACCTGTCCTTCGCGGTGCTTTACCCCAAGATCTACAACGAGATCGAGAGCCTGGTGAAGCGGCGGACGCCGCAGCGCGAGGAGTTCGTGCAGAACGTCATCGACCTGATCAGCGAGGACCTGCGGGCCGGGCGGATCCGCGGTCGCGTCGTCGGCCGGCCGAAGCAGTACTACTCGATCTACCAGAAGATGGTCGTCCGCGGTCGCGAGTTCGACGAGATCTACGACCTGGTCGGCATCCGCGTCCTCGTGAACTCGGTGCGCGACTGCTACGCCGTGCTCGGCTCGATCCACGCCCGCTGGACGCCGATGCCGGGCCGGTTCAAGGACTACATCGCCACTCCGAAGTTCAACCTCTACCAGTCGCTGCACACGACGGTCGTCGGGCCGAAGGGGCGTGCGGTCGAGATCCAGATCCGCACCAACGAGATGCACCAGCACGCGGAGTTCGGCATCGCGGCGCACTGGAAGTACAAGGAGCAGATGGCCACCGGCAAGGTGCCCACCTCCGGATCGAACGACACCGACCTCGCCTGGCTCGCGCACCTCTCGGACTGGCAGTCGGAGACCACAGACCCGAACGAGTTCCTCGACTCCCTCCGCTTCGAGATCGGCGCCAAGGAGGTCTACGTCTTCACCCCGAAGGGACGCGTGATCGGCCTGCCGACCGGTGCGACCCCGGTCGACTTCGCCTACGCGGTGCACACCGAGGTCGGGCATCGGACGATGGGCGCCAAGGTCAACGGGCGCCTCGTGCCGCTGGAGTCGGCTCTGACGACGGGCGACGTGGTCGAGGTCTTCACCTCGAAGAACCCCGACTCGGGACCGAGTCAGGACTGGCTCCACTTCGTGCAGAGCCCCCGGGCCCGCAACAAGATCCGGCAGTGGTTCACCAAGGAGCGGCGCGACGAGGCGATCGAGCAGGGCAAGGACTCCATCGCCCGGGCGATGCGGAAGCAGAACCTGCCGCTGCAGAAGCTGATGAGCCAGGACACCTTCACCGAGGTGGCCAGCCAGCTGCGCTACAACGACGTCGAGGCGCTCTACGCGGCCGTCGGCGAGGGCCACGTCTCGACCCAGTCGGTGCTCGAGAAGGTCGTCTCCTCCATCCAGGGCGATCCGGAGTCGGACGAGAACGAGGTCACCCTCCCGCGCTCGCCCCGGCCGCGGAGCCGGAGCAGCGAGTCGGGCGTCCTCGTGAAGGGCGCGCCGGACATCCTCGTGAAGCTCGCGAAGTGCTGCACTCCGGTTCCGGGCGATCAGATCGTCGGATTCGTGACGCGGGGAGCCGGCGTCTCCGTGCACCAGGCGAACTGCCACAACGTGCAGGAGCTGCTGAAGGAACCGGAGCGGATCGTCGACGTCGAGTGGGCGCCGTCCTCCAAGAGCATCTTCCTCGTGCAGATCCAGGTCGAGGCGCTGGACCGCTCGGGCCTGCTGAGCGACGTGACGCGCGTGCTCTCGGAGCACCACGTCAACATCCTCTCGGCGACGGTCTCGACCTCGAGCGACCGGCTGGCGATCAGCCGGTTCGTCTTCGAGATGGGCGACACCACCCACCTGGACCGCGTGCTGAACGCCGTGCGCCGGATCGACGCCGTCTACGACGTCTACCGGGTGAACGCGGGCTGATCCCCGGGCGGCGCCTCGCCGAGCGCCGCCCGCAGCCGTCGTCCGACGATCCTCCGTCCGGCGACGGCGCTGCCCTCCTCCAGCCTCGCGAGGACGGCGTCGAGGCCGGTCCGGGTGCTCCGAGAGAGCGCCCGGAGGATCGCGCCCGCGTCCTCCGTCCGGGCGAGGTCGATCAGCGTGCGAGCAGGCGACGTGACCGGCGCGCCGCCGAGGAGGACGACGTCGTCCTCGTCGAGCAGGACCTCGTGGCAGCGCAGGCGGGGGTTCGACGGCGCCTGTCGGCGCTTCCGCCGGTCGATCGAGGCGCTGTGCACCGGCGGCGGGCCGTGCGTCGCCCCGTGCACCCATGCCGCGGAAAGACGATCGGCGACGGCGCCGCGGGGGAGCAACGAGCGCAGGGAGGCGGCCCGCTCGGACGCCCCCAGGGGCAGGTCCGCGACGAGGAAGCCCTCGTCGAGCGCGACCAGCTCGCCGTCGAGGCGGGCGGCGCACAGCTCCGCGAGAGGGAGGTGCCCGGGGAGGAGCACGGAGGGGAGGCGCATCCGGCCATGCTGGCCGATGCGCCTCCCCTCCGGAGCGTCGCGAGCGGATCTGTGGAGGGATCCGCCGGCGCGGGTCTAGCCGATCGCGTCGAGCCAGACCTTGCGGGCGTCGAGCGCCTCCTGAGCCTGGGCGATCGCGTCGCGGTCGCCGCGCGCCTTCGCCTCGTCGAGCTCGTCCTGGAGCTTCTGGATCGCGGCGGTCAGCTGCGAGGCGAGACCCTCGGAGCGGGCCTTGCGCTCCGGGTTGCTGCGGTTCCAGTGCTCCTCGTCGAGCTTGCGGACGTGCGCCTCGACCTTGCGGAGGCGGTCCTCGACGGTGCGCACCTGCTCGCGCGGCACGCGGCCGACGGCGTCCCAGCGCTCCTGGATCGAGAGCAGCACCCGCTTGGCCTTCTCGCGGTCCTGCTCCTGCAGGAGCGGCTCCGCCTCCTCGAGGAGGGCGAGCTTGAGGTCGAGGTTCTCGGTGTACTCGACGCTCTCCTGCGCGACGATCTCGGCCTTGGCGCCGTAGATCGCGTCGCCGGCGGCCTTGAAGCGCGCCCAGAGCGCGTCGTCGAACCGCTTGCCTGCGCGGCCTGCGACCCGCCAGCGCTCCAGGAGCGCGCGGTAGTCCGGGATGGCGTCGGCGCCCTGCGGCACCAGCGCCTCGGCCTGGTCGATGAGCGCCTGCTTGGCCTGCTTGGCCTCGCGGTGCGCGGAGTCGAGGTCGGCGAAGAACGCCTTGCGGTTCTGCTCGATCGTGGTGCGCGCTCCGCGGAACCGGCGCCACAGCTCGTTCGCGTCGTTCTTGGGAAGGCGCGGGCCCTGCTGCTGGTGGTTCTGCCAGCGGGCGAAGAGGTCGTCGATCGCGGCGCTGGCCTGCTTCCACTGCGTCTTCGCCGGGTCGACCGCCGCCAGGGCCTCGGCCTCGGCGACGATGGCCTCGCGGTGGGCGAGGGCCTCGGACAGCGCGGCCTTCGACTCGGCCGCCTGCTGCTCGGTCAGATCCTCGACGGAGCCGCTCAGCGCGTCGACCCGGGTCTGCAGCGACTCGAGGTCGCCGACGGCGTTCGCCTGCGCGATGGCCGCGGACAGCGACTGCACCGTGCGGGCGACGTCTCCGGCGGGCGCGCCCCGCTTGGCGCGCTGCTCGAGCAGGGAGACCTGCCCGGCGAGCTCCGTGTACTTGCGCTCGTAGTAGGCGAGCGCCTCCTCGGGAGTCGCATCGGGGTACTGGCCGACCTCTCGCTCCCCGTCGCCGACGCGGACGTAGACCGTCCCGTCGTCGCCGACCCGTCCCCACGGCTGCTGGTCACTCATCGCTCGGAGCCTCACCTTGCTGTTCGATGTCGTGCTTCTCGGTGCCCGTCGCGTCGTCGGCCGGTGGGGCTCGACGGCCGGAGGGCCGAAGACCGCGCTCGGCCGCGAACGGGCAGTGACGACAAGCCTATTGCACTCCCCGCGCGGGCGGACCGTGACGACGCCGCGGGTGCGGCTACTGGACGGAGACGGAGGTGATGGTCACGGGCTCGGCGGGGGCGCCGTCACCCGATCCGTCGGCCGTGCCCTTCGACACGACGTCGCTGACGAGGGCGTCGAGTCCCGAGGTGACCTGCCCGAGCACGGTGTACCCGCCGGCCGCGTCGGCGGGCAGGGTCGTGTCCTGGTAGACGACGAAGAACTGGCTTCCCTGGCTGTAGCCGTTGCCGCCCTGGCGGGCCATCGCGATGGTCCCGGCCGGGTAGACGCCGTCCTCGGGCGCGTTCTCGACGGGACCGTAGCTGTAGCCGGGGCCGCCGGTGCCGTCGCCGTCCGGGTCGCCGCACTGGAGGACGTAGAGGCCCTCCGTGGTGAGGCGGTGGCAGGAGACGCCGTCGTAGAAGCCGGACTGCGTCAGCGAGATGAAGGAGGACACCGCCTGCGGGGCAGCGGCGCCGGCGAGCGTGATGCCCAGCGGGTCCTCGCCGATCGTGAGCGTGCCCGTCCAGTCGCGGCCCTCGGCGATGTCGGAGGAGGGGACGTCGCCGGTGTTCGCCCCCGTCGCCTCGGGCGTCGGGGTCGCGGAGGAGGAGGAGGTCGGCTCGGCGACCGGGGTGCCGGGGCCGCCGGAGAAGTAGAGGATCTGGGCGACGACCGCGAGCCCGATCACGACGACGGCGGCGATCGCCGCGATCACGTTGTCGCGCACGCGCCGCTTCTGCCTCGAGCGGTGGAGGCTCTGACGGGCCTGGTAGGCCCGGAGCCGGGTGCGCGCCTCGCGGTCGTTCGACTTGCCCTGGGCCACGTGTTCCTCCGACGTCCTCGTCCGCGCGGCTTCGGCGCGGCGGCCCGCGCACGCAGGCCGCGTCGAGCCTACGAGAACCGCCGGAGGCGCGACAAACGCCGCTCCGTCGCGCCGGGCAGTCGGGCCGGGGCTCTGTCGGAGGCCGTCGTTACGCTGGGGGCATGACCATGCAGCAGGCCGGACTCCGCTCCGGGGCGACTCCGCTCGCCGTGCGGATGCGGCCGCGCAGCCTCGAGGAGGTCGCCGGCCAGCGCCACCTCCTGACGCCCGGCTCGCCCCTGGTCGCCCTCGCCGCCGACACGACGGGGGAGCGGGGAGCGGTGTCCGTGATCCTCTGGGGCCCTCCCGGCACGGGCAAGACCACGCTCGCGCAGGCGGTGGCCCACTCCAGCGGCCGCCGCTTCGTCGAGCTCTCCGCCGTCACGGCGGGCGTGAAGGACGTGCGGCAGGTGATGGAGGAGGCGCTCTCCACCCGCGACCTCTACGGCACGTCCACCGTGCTCTTCCTCGACGAGATCCACCGCTTCACCAAGGCGCAGCAGGACGCACTGCTGCCCGGGGTCGAGAACGGGTGGGTCATCCTCATCGCGGCCACGACCGAGAACCCCTCGTTCTCGGTGATCGCGCCGCTGCTCTCGCGCTCGCTCCTGCTGACCCTCGAGCCGCTCAGCGACGACGACCTGGGCGTCCTGGTCGACCGCGCCCTGCACGACGAGCGGGGTCTGCGCGACTCGGTGACGCTGGAGGAGGAGGCCCGGGCGAGCATCGTGCGGCTCGCCTCCGGAGACGCCCGGCGGGCGCTGACCGCGCTCGAGGCCGCCGCCACCTCCGCCCGCTCGGAGGCCCGCGAGGCCGACCGGGCCGCCCGCGCCGCCGCCGCGGAGGACCCGGACGAGGAGGACGAGGACGACGAGGGCGCTCCCGTCGAGGCCGCCGCCGAGGAGCCCGCGCTCCCCGTGATCACGACCGAGGTCGTCGCGCGCGCCGTCGACCGAGCCCTGCTGCGCTACGACCGCAACGGCGACGAGCACTACGACGTCATCAGCGCCTTCATCAAGTCCATCCGGGGCTCGGACGTCGACGCGGCGCTGCACTACCTGGCCCGGATGATCGAGGCGGGGGAGGATCCGCGGTTCATCGCCCGCCGCATCATCGTCTCCGCGTCCGAGGACATCGGCATGGCCGACCCGCAGGCGCTCGTCGTCGCGATCGCCGCGGCCGACGCCGTGCAGTTCATCGGCATGCCGGAGGGGCGCATCCCGCTCGCCCAGGCGGTCGTGCACCTGGCGACCGCCCCGAAGTCGAACGCGTCCTACTCCGCCATCGACGCGGCCATCGCGGACGTGCGCGCTGGCCGCGCGGGCCGGGTGCCGGCGCACCTGCGCGACGCGCACTACCCCGGCGCCAAGAAGCTCGGCCACGGGAAGGGCTACCGGTACCCGCACGACGCCGACCTCGGCGTCCTCGAGCAGCAGTACCTCCCGGACCCGCTCCAGGGCGCGCGGTACTACCGGCCCACCGAGCACGGCAACGAGCGCGACGTCTCCGCACGACTGGCGAAGCTCCTGCGCATCATCCGCGGCGACCGGGGCTGACCGCGCCGACCGCGAGCTCGCGCGACCCGCACGGGAGGCCGTGGCCTGATAGTCTTGCGAGGTTGCCCACCGCTCTGTAGCCGAGCGGAGCAGCGCATCCCTCTGAATCGCGCAGCCCGCCACTGCGGTCACCCTTCCCCCGCACCCGCGGAGGACACGACCGCGGCGTCCGCCCTCCTCCCGGAGCCGGCGGTCGAGAGCTGCGACCGAACCTCTCAGACCTTGGAAGGACCACTGTGTCGACCACGTCCCGTACCCGCTCGAAGACGCGCCTCTCGCGCGCCCTCGGCATCCCCCTGACCCCGAAGGCCGCCCGCTACCTCGAGAAGCGTCCCTACGCGCCCGGCGAGCACGGCCGCTCGAAGCGCAAGGCCGACTCCGACTACGCGGTCCGCCTGCGTGAGAAGCAGCGTCTGCGCGCCCAGTACGGCATCCGCGAGAAGCAGCTCCGCATCGCCTTCCAGGAGGCGCGCCGCACCCAGGGCCTGACCGGTGAGAACCTGGTCGAGCTCCTCGAGATGCGCCTCGACGCCCTCGTCCTGCGCTCGGGCTTCGCCCGTACCACCGCGCAGGCCCGCCAGTTCGTCACCCACCGCCACATCATGGTGGACGGCAAGACGGTCGACCGCCCCTCCTTCCGCGTGAAGCCGGGCCAGGTCATCCACGTCAAGACCCGCTCCGAGGGCACCGAGCCCTTCCAGGTCGCCGCCGCCGGTGGACACGTCGACGTCCTCCCCAAGACCCCGGGCTACCTCGAGGTCGAGATCGACAAGCTGCAGGCGACGCTCCTGCGCCGCCCGAAGCGCGCCGAGGTCCCCGTGACCTGCGAAGTGCAGCTCGTCGTCGAGTACTACGCGGCCCGCTGAGTCCAGCCCCGCAGAGAAAGGCCCCGGTGTGCGCACCGGGGCCTTTCCCGTTCCCGGGGTCGCGATCCGGAGTGCCCGCCGCGCTCCGAGAGTCCCGCGCTGCGCCCGATCCGGCCGTCGCGCCCGAGCCGAGCGCCCGTCCCCGCGTCCGACCCTCTCGCGGGCCGTCGGTAGGCTGGAGTGCCGCGCTGGGCGGCATCGAACGGAGGTCACCGTGACCGGTGGAGACATCGCAGGGCTCATCGCCGCGGGGGTGTTCGCGATCCTGGTGGCGATCACCGCCGTCCCGCTCTGGAAGCTCGGGCGCGTCTTCGACAGCACGAGCGAGGCCATCAAGCAGGCCAGCGACGGCCTGACGCCGATCCTCGACGAGTCGGCCTCCACCCTCCGCGAGGCCAACCACCAGCTCGCGCGGGTGGACACGATCACCAAGGACGTCGCCGAGGTCACCGGCAACGTCAACGCGCTCGTCGCTCTCACGGCCGCGACCGTCGGCGGTCCGCTCATCAAGCTCGCCGGCTTCACCGCCGGAGTCCGCGCCGTGCTCGTCGCCGGACGGACGGCCGACAAGGCCGGAGCCGCGGTCGGCCGCTCCGCCGCGAAGCGCACGAAGCGCCCGCGCTCGAAGTAGCGCCGCGCCCGCGCCCTAGAATCGAACGGGTCGTCGCGCCGTCGCGCCCGCCCCGCCGCTGTGGAAGGACACCCCGTGAAGAACATCCTCCTGATCGTCATCGGGATCGGCCTCGGATTCGCGGTCGCCCACCAGGTCTCGCGCACCGAGGCGGGCGCCCGGCTCTTCGCCGACATCAACCGCACCGCGAAGGAGCTCGGCGAGGCCGTCTCCGAGGGCTACCACCAGCGCGAGGCCGAACTGAAGGCCGCCATCGGCGAGGGCTGACGCCCCGCCGCCCGACATCCGCGTCGTCACCGACCGAACCGTAACGGAACCCATGCAGACCGCAGACATCCGCAACCGCTGGCTCGACTTCTTCGGGAGCCGCGGCCACACCGTGGTCCCCTCCGCCTCCCTCGTGAGCGAGGACCCGAGCCTCCTCTTCACCGTCGCCGGCATGGTGCCGTTCGTGCCCTACCTCACCGGAGTGGTCCCCGCGCCCTACCCGCGTGCCACCAGCGTGCAGAAGTGCATCCGCACCAACGACATCGAGGAGGTCGGCAAGACGCCTCGTCACGGCACCTTCTTCCAGATGAACGGCAACTTCTCCTTCGGCGACTACTTCAAGGAGGGGGCGATCGGCTACGCCTGGGAGCTGCTCACCCGCGCCGAGAGCGACGGGGGACTGGGCTTCGACGAGAAGGACCTCTGGGTCACCGTCTACAAGGACGACGACGAGGCGATCGCGCTCTGGAAGACGATCGCGGGACTGCCGGACGAGCGCATCCAGCGCCTGGACAAGGACACCAACTACTGGTCGACCGGCCAGCCCGGCCCCGCGGGCCCCTGCTCCGAGATCTTCTTCGACCGTGGACCCGCCTACGGGATCGACGGCGGCCCGGCGACGGACGACGACCGCTACGTCGAGATCTGGAACCTCGTCTTCATGCAGTACCTCCGCGGCGAGGGCACGAGCAAGGTCGACTTCGACATCCTCGGCGAGCTGCCGCGCAAGAACATCGACACCGGCATGGGCCTCGAGCGCGTCGCCTTCCTCAAGCAGGGCGTCGAGAACATGTACGAGATCGACCAGGTCCGTCCGGTCCTCGATCGCGCCGCCGAGCTCTCGGGCCGCCGCTACGGAGCCGTCCACGAGGACGACGTCCGCATGCGCGTCATCGCCGACCACGTGCGCTCCTCGCTGATGCTGCTGTCGGACGGCGTGACGCCGTCCAACGAGGGGCGCGGCTACATCCTCCGCCGCCTGATGCGCCGCACGGTGCGCGCCATGCGCCTGCTCGGAGTGGACACCGCGACGTTCCCCGAGCTCTTCGCCGCCTCGCGCGACGCGATGGCGTCGGCCTACCCCGGGGTGTCCACGGAGTTCGAGCGCCTCTCGACCAGCGCCTACGGCGAGGAGGAGGCGTTCCTGCGCACCCTCGCGGCCGGCACCGAGATCCTCGACCTCGCGGTCCTGAAGACGAAGAAGGCCGAGTCGCCGACGCTGCCGGGCGACACCGCGTTCCTCCTGCACGACACCTTCGGGTTCCCGATCGACCTCACCCTCGAGATCGCCGAGGAGTCGGGTCTGACGGTCGACCGCGAGGCGTTCGACTCCCTCATGACCGCGCAGCGCACGCGTGCGAAGGCCGACGCGAAATCGAAGAAGTCGGCGCTGGCCGATCTCTCGGTCTACGCCGACTTCCGCGCCCACGGCGAGACGCTGTTCACCGGCTACGACGTGCTCGACACCGAGACGCGCATCCTCGGCCTCATCGTCGGCGGGCACTCCGTCACGAAGGCGGTCGCGGGCGACATCGCCGAGGTGATCCTCGAGGCGACCAGCCTCTACGCGGAGTCGGGCGGCCAGGAGGCCGACGCCGGCCGCATCGTCGGCTCCGGCTTCGCTCTCGAGGTCCTCGACGTGCAGAAGCCCGTCAAGGGTCTCATCAGCCACAAGGTCCAGGTCGCCAGCGGCGAGGTCGGAGTGGGCGACGCCGCCACCTCCGTCGTCGACCGCGACTGGCGCCGGGGCGCCACGCAGGCGCACTCGGGCACCCATCTCATCCACGCCGCGCTGCGCCAGGTGCTCGGCCCGCAGGCGCACCAGTCCGGCTCCTACAACAAGGCGGGCTACCTGCGCCTGGACTTCTCGTGGAACCAGGCCCTCTCGCTCGAGACCCGCAGCGAGATCGAGGAGATCGCCAACACGGCGATCCGGGACAACCTCGAGGTGGTCACGCGCGAGCTCCCGATCGACGAGGCGAAGGCGCTCGGCGCGATGGCCCTCTTCGGCGAGAAGTACGGCGACGTCGTCCGCGTGGTCGACATCGGCGGGCCCTGGTCGCGCGAGCTCTGCGCGGGCACCCACGTCGGGCGCTCGTCGGAGGTCGGCGTGATCAGCCTGGTCAGCGAGTCCTCGGTCGGATCGACCAACCGCCGCGTCGAGTCGCTCGTGGGCCGCGAGGCCTTCCAGGAGCTCGCCGCCGAGCGCGCCCTCGTCAGCACGATCTCGTCCTCGCTGAAGACCCCGCGCGAGCAGCTGCCCGAGCGGATCGGCGAGCTCGTCGCGAGCCTCAAGGCCGCCGAGAAGCGGATCGCCGCGTTCGAGGCCAAGGCCCTCGCCGACCGGGTGCCCGCCCTCGCCGCGACCCGTCGCACGGTGGGCGGCACGACCGTCGTCGCCGAGAGCATCGGCACCGCGGGATCGACCGACGAGCTGCGCTCCCTCGTGACCTCCGTCCGTGAGCGGCTCGGCCAGGAGCCGGCCGTCGTCGCGCTGGCCGCCGACGTCTCGGGCAAGCCCGCGGTGATCGTCGCCACCAA
This sequence comes from Rathayibacter sp. AY1C5, assembly GCF_002931705.1. Taxonomy (NCBI): domain Bacteria; kingdom Bacillati; phylum Actinomycetota; class Actinomycetes; order Micrococcales; family Microbacteriaceae; genus Rathayibacter; species Rathayibacter sp. AY1C5. The sequence goes on along the minus strand of NZ_PSWD01000006.1, from coordinate 10,444 downwards.
CCAGGCCGCCCGCGACCAGGGCCGCCGCGCGGGTGCGCTCGCCAGGCGCGCCGCCGGGATCCTCGGGGGCGGCGGAGGCGGCAAGGACGACCTCGCCCAGGGCGGCGGCTCCGACGTCTCCGCCATCGGCGCGGCGCTCGAGGCCGTGGTGCAGGAAGCGACCAGCTGAATGGGCCGGTTCGGCGTCCGGCTCGGCATCGATGTGGGCCGCGCCCGCATCGGGGTCGCCCGCTGCGACGCCGACGGCCTGCTCGCGGTGCCCGTCGAGACGGTCGCGCGGGCGGGCACTGACGGCGGATCCTCGGACGTCTCCCGGATCGCGCACCTCGCCGCCGAGTACGATGCCCAGGCGATCATCGTCGGACTGCCGTTGTCGCTGTCGGGGGCCGAGACGGCCTCGACGGAGGACGCGCGCGGATTCGCTCGACTGCTCGCCGAGGCGGTGCCCACCGCTCCGGTGCGGCTCGTCGACGAGCGGCTGTCGACGGTCACCGCTCAGAGCGCCCTGCACCGCTCCGGACGCACCACCCGCGGCTCCCGAACCGTGATCGACCAGGTCGCCGCCGTGGTGATCCTGCAGCACGCCATCGATTCCGAGCGCTCGGCCGGCACCCCGGCCGGAGTCCTGCTCGAACCGAACGAAGGACCTCCCCGTGACCGACGTCCCCCCGAGCCGCCGCGACGCCCGCGCCGCCGAGCAGGCGCAGCCGACTCCGCCCGACCCGACTCCGGAGCAGCAGCCCGCGCCGACTGAGGCGCACGATCCGCTGGGCCGCCTCTTCACCGGGCCCGACGTGCCCGAGCCCCGCGGCCGCGACGACGCGGCCGCGTTCGACCCGGACGCGCGCCCGAAGCGGCGCCGCGCGGCTCCCGCGACGGGCGGCGCGAAGAAGCGCCGCAGCCGCCGCGGGCTCATCGGCGGGCTTCTGGCCTTCGGCGTCTTCGCCGCGCTCGTCGCCATCGCCGTGACGATCTTCCTCGAGCCCGTGCGCGGCCTGTTCGCCGAGCCCGAGCCGACCGACTTCACCGGCACCGGCTCGAGCGAGGTGCTGTTCACGATCCACCAGGGCGACGGCGGCAGCGACATCGCCAACAACCTCGTCTCGGACGGGGTCATCAAGTCGTACGACCCCTTCTACGACCTGCTCCTCGCTCAGAGCCCGGAGCCCGTCTTCCAGCCCGGCGCGTACTCGCTCAAGGCCGAGATGAGCGCCAAGGCCGCACTGTCGGCGCTGCTCGACTCCGAGTCGACGCGCCTCGCGAACACCTTCGTCATCCCCGAGGGGACGGCGCTCAAGGAGGCGCTGCCGCTCATCGCGGACGGCACCGGGGTCGCGCTGACGGACCTCGAGGCGGCCGCCGCCGACTGGGGCTCGTTCGGGCTCCCGGCCGGGGCGACGAGCCTCGAGGGGTTCCTGTTCCCCGCGACCTACGACATCGACCCGTCGACGCCGGCGCACGACATCCTGAAGACCCTGGTCGACCGGATGTACCAGTCGCTCGACCAGGCCGGCGTGCCGGCGGACGACCGCTACCGCGTCGTGGTGTTCGCGTCCCTCGTGCAGCGCGAGGCCCGCGTCGCCGAGGACTTCCCCAAGGTCGCGCGCGTGTTCCAGAACCGCCTCGACCAGGGGTGGCGCCTGCAGTCGGACGCGACCGTGGCGTACGGCACCGGCGCGACCGACCGCGTCTCGACCACGGACGCCGAGCGGAACGACGCCGGCAACGTCTACAACACCTACCAGCGCGACGGCCTGCCGCCCGCGCCGATCTCGAACCCGGGCGACGTGGCGATCGACGCGGTCATGCACCCCGCGGACGGCACCTGGATGTACTTCGTCACGGTGAACCTCGAGACGGGCGAGACGGTCTACTCCACCACCGACGCCGAGCACAACGCGGCCGTCGACCAGTGGCAGGCCTGGATGCGGGACCACCCGGAGTACCAGTGACGGCCGCCGGGTACCGCCTCGCGGTCCTCGGCGCGCCGATCGCGCACTCGAAGTCGCCCGCGCTGCACGCGGCCGCCTACCGGGTGCTCGGACTCGACTGGAGCTACCGCGCCGTCGAGACGACGGAGGTGACCCTCTCCGAGGTCGTGTCCGGTGAGCCCTGGCACGGACTGTCGCTGACCATGCCGCTCAAGCACGCGGTGCGACCGCTGCTGGCGGAGGAGGACGCGGTCGCCCGGGTCACCGGCGCGGTCAACACCGTGCTGGTCGACCGCTCCGGCCCGGCACCCCGCCTCCGCGGGTTCAACACCGACGTCGCGGGCATCGTGCGCGCCCTCGCCGAGGCGGGCGTCGTCTCGGCGGAGCGCGTCCAGGTGCTCGGCGGGGGAGCGACCGCCGCCTCCGCCCTGGCCGCCGCCGCCGAGCTCGGCGCGGCGCGGGTCGACCTCGTCCTGCGGACGGCGTCGAGGGCCGTCGAGCTCGCTCCGCTCGCGGAGTCGCTCGGCGTCCCGCTCTCGGTCCGCTCCTTCGCCGACTGGTCCACCGGAGCGCCACTGGTGATCTCGACGCTCCCCGGCGGGGCGGCGGACGGCCTCGACGTGCCCGACGCGGCGGTCGCGGGCTCGACCCTGTTCGACGTGGCGTACTCCCCGTGGCCGAGCGCGCTCGCCCGGCGCTGGGAGCAGGGCGGCTCCCCGGTCGTCTCCGGGCTCGGGATGCTGCTCCACCAGGCACTCGTGCAGGTGCGGATCTTCGTCGGCGGCGACCCGGTCCTGCCTCTCGATCGCGAGGACGAGGTGCTCGCGGCGATGCGCCGAGCCGTCTCGGCGGGTCCGGCGCACTGACCTCGTGTGCCAGAATCGGAGGATGCTCCGTTGGCTCACGGCCGGGGAATCCCACGGTCCCGAACTCGTCGCCGTCCTCGAAGGACTGCCGGCGGGCGTCCCCGTCTCCCTCGACGACATCCGCGCCGATCTGGCGCGCCGGAAGCTCGGCTACGGCCGCGGAGCCCGGATGAACTTCGAGCAGGACGAGCTGACGATCTCCTCCGGCGTCCGGCACGGAGCGACGATGGGCAGCCCCATCGCCCTGCGCATCGGCAACACGGAGTGGCCGCGCTGGGTCGACGTCATGTCGGCGGAGCCCCGTGACCCCGAGAGCCTGCCCAAGGGCCGCGGCGCCGCGCTCACACGGCCCCGCCCGGGCCACGCCGACCTCGTCGGGATGCAGAAGTACGGCTTCCCCGAGTCCCGCAACGTGCTCGAGCGCGCCTCCGCCCGCGAGACCGCGGCCCGCGTCGCCCTCGGCGCCGTCGCCCGCCGCTTCCTCGGCGAGCTCGGCGTCTCGCTCGTCAGCCACACCCTCGCCATCGGGCCGGTCCGCGTGCCCGAGGGCTCGCCGCTGCCCGGCCCGGCCGACGTCGCCGCCCTGGACGCGGATCCGCTGCGCTGCCACGACGCCGCGACCAGCGCCCTCATGGTCGCCGAGGTGGACCGCGCCCACGACGACGGCGACACTCTCGGCGGCGTGGTCGAGGTCCTCGCGTACGGTCTCCCGCCCGGACTCGGGTCCTACGTGCACTGGGACCGTCGTCTCGACTCCCAGCTCGCGGCGGCCCTGATGGGGATCCAGGCGATCAAGGGCGTCGAGGTCGGCGACGGCTTCCTCACCACCACCCGCCGCGGCTCGGAGGCGCACGACGAGCTCTTCCAGTCCGCCGCCGGCATCTCCCGGTCCAGCGACCGGGCCGGCGGCACCGAGGGCGGGATGAGCACGGGGACCGTGCTGCGGGTCCGCGCCGGCATGAAGCCGATCGCGACCGTGCCGCACGCGCTGCGCACCGTCGACGTCGCCACCGGCGAGGCAGCCGGCGCTCACCACCAGCGCTCCGACGTCTGCGCGGTGCCGGCGTCCGGTGTCGTCGCGGAGGCGATGGTCGCCCTGGTGCTCGCGAACGCCGTGCTCGAGAAGTTCGGCGGCGACAGCGTCACCGAGACCCGCCGCAACCTGCAGGGCTACCTCGCCGCCATCCCCGACGAGCTCCGCACGGCCGCCGCGAGCGACCCGGGTCTCGGGCTCGCCTGATGGCCGCGTCCTCGGCGGCCCGCTGATGGCGGGTCACGATATCGGCGCGGCCCGCGCCCGCCTCGTCCTGATCGGCCCGATGGGCGCCGGCAAGACGACGATCGGCAAGCGGGTCGCGAAGGCGCTGAGCGCCGGGTTCGTCGACTCCGACGCGGAGTTCGTGCGCACCCACGGCCCGATCGCCCCCTACTTCGACGCCCACGGCGAGCCGGCCTTCCGCCGGGAGGAGCGCCGTGTCGTCGAGCGCGCCGTCCGTCGCGACGTGGTGCTGAGCCTCGGCGGGGGAGCGGTGCTCGATCCCGCGACGCGCGCCGACCTCGCGGACGTGCCCGTCGTGCTCCTCACCACCACGGCCGAGGCCGTCCGCGACCGGCTCGGCTCCGGCTCCCGCCCGCTGGTGCGCGGCGGGGTCGGCGACTGGGTCCGCATCTTCGACGAGCGGCGCCCGGTCTACGAGTCCCTCGCGGACACCGTGGTCGACACCTCCCGGCGGCCGATCACCCTGATCGCCGCCGAGATCGCGGAGTGGGTGCGCGCGCAGCGCCCCTCCGCCACCCCTGCACCATCGGACCCGGCGGCCACGAGCCGCCCGAGCGGAAGACAGTCATGAACGACGGCACCACCGCCATCCCCGTCGCCGGAGAGAACGGCTACGACATCCACGTCGGGCGCGGACTCCTCGACGGCCTCGCCGACGCGATCGGCCCCCGGGCCGCGAAGGTGCTCATCGTGCACCCGCCGACCCTCGCGGTCCTCGCCGCCGAGATCCGCGAGAGCCTGCTCGAGCGCTACGAGGTGCTGCTCGCCGAGGTCCCGGACGCCGAGGCCGCGAAGCGCGTGGAGGTGGCGGCCTTCTGCTGGCAGGTGATGGGGCAGTCGGACTTCACCCGCACGGATGTGGTCGTCGGCTTCGGCGGCGGCGCGATCACCGACCTGGCCGGCTTCGTCGCCGCCACCTGGCTCCGCGGGGTCGACCTGGTGCAGGTGCCGACCACCGTGCTCGGGATGGTCGACGCGGCCGTCGGGGGGAAGACCGGCATCAACACGGCCGAGGGCAAGAACCTCGTCGGCGCCTTCCACGCGCCGCGGGCGGTCGTCGCCGACCTCGACGTGCTGACCAGCCTCCCGCGCAACGAGATCCTGGCCGGCTTCGGCGAGATCGTGAAGTACGGGATGATCGCCGAGCCGCGCATCCTCGACATCATCGAGTCCGACATCGACCTGGCCACGGACCCGACGTCGGAGGAGTTCCGCAGCCTGGTCGAACTGTCGATCGGGATCAAGGCGCGGGTCGTCGGCGAGGACTTCACCGAGAAGGGCCTGCGCGAGATCCTGAACTACGGGCACACCCTCGGGCACGCGGTCGAGCACGCCGAGCGCTACCAGTGGCGCCACGGCGCGGCCGTCTCCGTCGGGATGATGTTCGCGGCCGAGCTCTCGCGCCTGACCGGATCGCTCAGCGACGCGGTCGTGGACCGCCAGCGCCGGGTCCTCGAGTCGCTGACCCTGCCGACGAGCTACCCGCTCGGACGGTGGGAGACGCTCCTCGCCGCGATGCAGCGCGACAAGAAGACCCGTGCGGGCATGCTCCGCTTCGTGGTCCTCGACGACATCGCCCGCCCGAGCATCCTGCAGGGGCCGGAGACGTCGCTGCTGTTCGCGGCGTACCAGGAGATCGGATCGTAGGTCCGACTCGGCTGAGCCCGGGCGGCGCCGTTGGGGCGATTCGCACGCGGCGTCCAGACTCCTCTGCCGACGGGGCCGCGTCGACTACACTCGACGGGTCAGCCGGACCGGCCGATATCGCCGCGCCCGCGTACCGGGCTCGCCGGCGCAGACTTCCACTGAAACGGATCCCCCTTCGCATGGCCTCTACCACCGACATCAAGAACGGCACCGTCCTCAGCATCGACGGCCAGCTCTGGAACGTCATCGACTTCCAGCACGTCAAGCCGGGCAAGGGCGGCGCCTTCGTCCGCACCAAGATGAAGAACGTCCTCACGGGCAAGGTCGTCGACAAGACCTTCAACGCGGGCGCCAAGATCGACACGGCCAACGTCGACCGCCGCGACTTCCAGTACCTCTACCGCGACGGCGCGGACTTCGTGTTCATGGACACCAGCGACTACGACCAGATCACCGTCCCCGAGGCGGTCGTCGGCGACGCGGCGAACTTCATGCTCGAGAACCAGAACGTGACCCTCGCCCTGCACGACGGCGACCCGCTCTACATCGACCTCCCCGCCTCGGTCGTCCTCGAGATCACGTACACGGAGCCGGGCCTCCAGGGCGACCGCTCGACCGGCGGCACCAAGCCCGCGACGGTCGAGACCGGCTACCAGATCCAGGTCCCGCTCTTCCTCGAGCAGGGCACGAAGGTCAAGGTCGACACCCGCACGGGCGACTACCTCGGCCGCGTCAGCTGAGCCGGGCCTCCCGTGAGTGCTCGCACGAAGGCGCGCAAGCGCGCCCTCGACATCCTCTACAACGCCGACGTCCGGCAGATCAGCTTCGCCCAGTCGCTGCGCGCCGAGGCCGAGCGAGCGGCGAACGAGCCGGCCCGTGAGGCCTCGTGGCTCTACGCCCGCGAGATCGTCGACGGGGTCATCGACCACGCTGACGAGATCGACGAGCTGATCGCCCGGCTCGCCCAGGGCTGGACACTCTCGCGCATGCCGCTGGTCGACCGCGCGATCCTCCGGATCGGGGTGTGGGAGATCCTGCACAACGACGCGGTGCCCGACGGCGTCGCCATCTCGGAGGCCGTCGAGGCCGCCACGTCGCTGTCGACCGACGACTCGGCGGGCTTCATCAACGGGCTCCTCGCCTCCGTCGCGGAGTCCCGCACGACGGCCTGACCCGCCCCGGAGACCTGCTCGGCCCGCCGGATCCCCGTGATCGGGCGGGCCGAGGTCGTTCCCGGGCTGCCCGTCCGGCGGGCCGCGCGACGGCCCCTATACTCGTCACGGCTTTTCCTTTAACAGCCGTCCTGTGAGGCGGGGAAGGAGGTCGGTGTGACGGCACGAATCGTGCTCAACGGCGCTGACATCACGCGAGCGCTCACGCGCATCGCCCACGAGATCCTCGAGTCGAACCGCGGCCCCGAGTCGCTGGTCGTCCTCGGCATCCCGACGCGCGGCGTCGCCCTCGCGAGGCGCATCGCCGAGACGATCGCGCGGATCGAGCCGGACGGGCCCCCCGTCTTCGCCGGCTCCCTCGACGTGACGATGTACCGCGACGACCTCTCCCGGCACCCGGTCCGCACCCCCGCGCGCACCGCCGTCCCCGCGAGCATCGACGGCCGAACCGTGGTCCTCGTCGACGACGTCCTCTTCTCGGGCCGCACCATCCGCGCCGCCCTGGACGCCCTCAGCGACATCGGCCGTCCGCGAGCCGTGCGGCTGGCCGCGCTGGTCGACCGCGGACACCGCGAGCTCCCGATCCGGGCGGACTTCGTCGGCAAGAACCTGCCGAGCAGCCTGAGCGAGCGGATCAACGTCCGGCTCGTCGAGACGGATGGTGAGGACCTGGTCGCGATCGAGTCGCAGGCCACCGGCGAGGAGACGGCTCCGTGAAGCACCTGCTCTCGACCCGGGACCTCGACCGCGCGAGCGCGATCGCACTCCTCGACATCGCCGAGGACATGGCGGACGTGCAGAACCGCGAGGTCAAGAAGCTGCCGACCCTGCGCGGGAAGACCGTGGTCAATCTCTTCTTCGAGGACTCCACCCGCACGCGGATCTCGTTCGAGGCGGCGGCGAAGCGGCTCTCGGCCGACGTCATCAACTTCAGCGCGAAGGGCTCCAGCGTCTCCAAGGGCGAGAGCCTGAAGGACACCGCGCAGACGCTCGCCGCGATGGGCGCCGACGGCGTGGTCATCCGCCACAGCGCCTCCGGAGCCCCCGCGGTTCTGGCGGCGAGCGGCTGGATCGACGCGTCGATCCTCAACGCCGGCGACGGGACCCACGAGCACCCGACCCAGGCGCTCCTGGATGCGTTCACCATCCGCCGGCGCCTGCACGGCGCCTCCGCGTCCCGCGGCAAGAGCCTCGACGGCGTCGCGGTCACGATCGTGGGCGACGTCCTGCACTCGCGGGTGGCGCGCTCGAACGTCTGGCTGCTGACGGCGCTGGGCGCCGAGGTGACGCTGGTCGCACCGCCGACCCTCGTGCCGGTCGACACGCGCGACTGGCCCGCGACCATCCGCTTCGATCTGGACGAGGCGATCGACACCGGGCTCCCCGACGTCGTGATGCTCCTGCGCATCCAGCTCGAGCGGATGTCGAGCGGGTTCTTCCCCAACGGCCGGGAGTACGCGCGGATCTGGGGCCTCGACGACGAGCGGCTCGCCCGGCTGGGTCCCGATACCATCGTCATGCACCCCGGACCCATGAACAGGGGCGTCGAGATCTCCTCGGCGGCCGCCGATTCGAGCCGCTCCACGGTGCTCGAACAGGTCACGAACGGAGTGTCCGTCCGGATGGCCGCGCTCTACCTGCTGCTGTCCGGCGAACGGGAGGTCCACTGATGAGCACTGCCCAGCCGCTTCAGAGCACGGCGCCGGAGCGGATCCTGATCTCGGGAGCGACGCTCGCCGACGAGTCGACCGCCGACCTGCTGATCGACGGGGGCGTGATCGTCGAGATCGGCGCCGACCTCGACTCGCGCGGGGCCCGCGTGATCGACGCCGACGGCCTGCTGGCGCTGCCCGGCCTGGTCGACCTGCACACCCACCTGCGCGAGCCGGGGTTCGAGCAGAGCGAGACGATCCTCACCGGCACGCGAGCTGCGGCCGCCGGAGGCTTCACCGCCGTCTTCGCGATGGCGAACACCTCGCCGGTGCAGGACACCGCGGGCGTGGTCGAGCAGGTGCAGAGCCTGGGCGAGGACGCCGGCTACGCGACGGTCCGCCCGATCGGCGCGGTGACCGTGGGTCTGGCGGGGGAGTCGCTCGCCGAGCTCGGCGCGATGGCCCGCAGCCGCGCGGCCGTGCGGGTCTTCTCGGACGACGGGAAGTGCGTCTCGGACGCGCTGCTGATGCGCCGCGCTCTCGAGTACGTCAAGGCGTTCGACGGAGTCGTCGCCCAGCACGCGCAGGAGCCGCGGCTCACCGTGGGCGCGCAGATGAACGAGGGCGCCGTCTCCAGCGCCCTCGGCCTGCAGGGCTGGCCCGCCGTGGCCGAGGAGGCGATCATCGCCCGCGACGTGCTCCTCGCCGAGCACGTGGGCTCCCGCCTGCACGTCTGCCACGTCTCGACCGCGGGCTCGGTCGACGTCATCCGCTGGGCGAAGGCCCGGGGGATCGACGTGACCGCCGAGGTCACCCCCCACCACCTGCTCCTCACCGAGCAGGCCGTCGCCGGCCAGGACGGGCCGAGCTACGACGCCCGCTTCAAGGTGAACCCGCCGCTGCGCCGCGACGAGGACGTGCTCGCCCTCCGCGAGGCCCTCGCCGACGGCACCATCGACATCGTCGCCACCGACCACGCGCCGCACCCGGTCGAGGCGAAGGACTGCGAGTGGGACGCCGCGGCGTTCGGCATGGTCGGCCTCGAGAGCGCGCTGAGCGTGGTGCACGCCGCCGTCGTCGAGGACGGGCGGATGAGCTGGTCCGACGTCGCGCGCGTGCTCTCCTCCGCCCCCGCCCGCATCGGCCGGCTCGACGGCTACGACCGCGGCCTCGCCGTCGGGGCCGCCGCGAACGTCGTGCTCTACGACCCGGAGGCGCGACGCCGCTTCTCCGTCGAGGACCTGCGCGGCCGCAGCGGCAACTCCCCGTACCTCGGTCGCGAGCTGCCGGGCCGCGTCGTCGCCACCCTCCACCGGGGCTTCCCGACCGTGCTGGACGGCGAGCTCGTCGACGCGGCGGTCGTCGCCGCCTCCGCGAAGGCCTCCCGTGGATAGGGCCGCGATCACGATCGTCATCGCCGCGGTCGTCGTCCTCGTCTTCGTCGGCATGCTGCTCTCCTGGCGCGCGCGGCGCCGCCGCTCGGCCGCCCTCGCGCCGGAGCCCGTGCCCGCGTCCTCGCTGGGCGCCGAGGTCGAGCGCGTCGACCTCCCGTACGTGGCCACGACCCGCTTCGAGCAGCCGCTCGAGCGCGTCGTGCTGCCGGGGCTCGGCTTCCGCGGCAACGCTGTGCTGCGCCTCCACGAGCGCGGCGTCGTGATCGCCCCCGTCGGCGAGCGCGAGACGGTGATCCCGGCCTCCCTCCTGCGCGGAGCGGGCCAGGGCAGCTACGTGATCGACCGCGTCGTCGAGGAGGGCGGCCTGCTCGTGATCTCCTGGTCGCCCCGCGGCGACGAGACCGTCGACAGCTACCTCCGCGTGGCCGAGCCCGCCCTCCTCGACGACGCGGTCGATCACGTAGCTGCCCTGGCCCGCTCCGCGCAGGAGGGAGGCCGGGATC
>NZ_PSWD01000059.1:0-2392 GCF_002931705.1 Rathayibacter sp. AY1C5 | reverse complement strand
TGCGCGACTGGGCGACCCTGCTGCGCCAGGGCGCGAGCGAGCAGTTCCTCGCCGGCCGCACGGCCACGGTGAGCGGATTCGTGACCCCCGACGCCTCCGTGACCGCCGCTGCGCCCACCGGCGACACCGCCTCGTTCAGCGTGCGCGACTGGGCGACCCTGCTGCGCCAGGGCGCGAGCGAGCAGTTCCTCGCCGGCCGCACGGCCACGGTGAGCGGATTCGTGACCCCCGACGCCTCCGTGACCGCCGCTGCGCCCACCGGCGACACCGCCTCGTTCAGCGTGCGCGACTGGGCGACCCTGCTGCGCCAGGGCGCGAGCGAGCAGTTCCTCGCCGGCCGCACGGCCACGGTGAGCGGATTCGTGACCCCCGACGCCTCCGTGACCGCCGCTGCGCCCACCGGCGACACCGCCTCGTTCAGCGTGCGCGACTGGGCGACCCTGCTGCGCCAGGGCGCGAGCGAGCAGTTCCTCGCCGGCCGCACGGCCACGGTGAGCGGATTCGTGACCCCCGACGCCTCCGACCCCGAGAACGTCTTCTACATCGCCCGCTTCGTCGTCACCTGCTGCGCGGTGGACGCCCAGCCGGTGGGCGTGCCGGTCTACCAGGCCGGCTGGGCCGACACCTGGTCGGAGGGGCAGTGGCTGGAGGCGAGCGGCGGCTTCGGCGCGAACCCGAGCGTCACCAGCGCCGAGGCGGTCGTGCTGGAGCCGGAGGCGCTCACTCCGATCGACGAGCCGGCGATGCCGTATGTCTACTGAGCGCGGCGCGAATCCTGAGCGCGGCGCGTCTCCGGAGCGCCGCACGTCGGCGCAGAGCGGGCGACGGTCCGAAGGCGGCGCGCGGCGGGCTCCCGGCCTCGACTCCGCAGGCGCCTCCCGCTTCCCCCGCCTGTTCTGGGCGGTCGTCGCGGTGCTCGTCCTCGCGGTCGGAGGCCTGACCGCCGCCACCGTCGCGAAGGGGCCCCGGGTCGCCTCCCTCGAGGTCAGCACCGACGGCGTCGTCGAGCGCGACGGCTCCCGAGCCCGCCTGCACCTCGACCAGGCGCTCGAGCCCGACGCTCTCGACCGCGTCCGCGTCGCTCCGGACGCCCCGCACACCGCCGAGCTCGACGGCGGCGTGCTCACCGTCACCTTCACCGACACCCTCCGCTACGCCACCCGCTACGAGATCGGGATCGACGACGCCCGCAGCGCCGCGACCGGCTCGGCCGCCGACGTCTCCGCCTTCTTCACCACGAAGGACCCCGACCTCTTCACCCTCGATCGCACCGCCGACGACCCCTCGCAGCCCGACGCCGTCCGCGTCCGCCCGCTCTCCGGAGGCGACGCCCGGGTCCTCGTCACGGCCGACCGGATCCAGGACTACGCCGTCGTCGGCCCGGTGCTGGTCGTCGTGACCATCGAGCCGGACGACACGAACCTCCTCCGCACGGTCACGCTCGACACCGGCTCCGAGGGCGTCATTCCGCTGCCCGGCCCCGGGACCGTGCGCGAGCTGCACTCCTCGCCCGAGAAGGGCGTGCTCGGCTGGACCTTCACCGGGCAGGCGCCGTCGGGCCCGCTCGACCGCGCCCTCTACTCCTACGACCTCACCGACCAGAAGGCCGAGGCGGTCCCCGTGGTCGGGATCGACGGCGGGCCGCTGCGGGCGCGCGACTGGATGTTCGTGCCCGGCACCACCTCCGTCGTCACCCACTCGCTCGACGACACGGTGCTCCTGCTCGACCTGCTGACGCCCGGCTCGATCAGCCCGCTCGGGCAGCACGCGGAGCTGCGCGGATTCGTGCCCGGCGCGAACCGGCTCGTGGTCGCCGATCCGGAGTCGGGCTCGCTGATCGACCTGGCCGACGGCTCGGTCGAGACGCTCGCCCTCCCGCCGGCGGACGTGAGCGCGACCGCGTCGCCCGTGCAGATCCTGCTCCTCGACTCCGGGAGCTACGTCGAGCTCGAGGCCGAGTACGCACCGGAGACGGGCGCGACCCAGTACTCCGTCGTCCGCGTCGACGCGTCCGGCACCTCGGAGGTGTTCCGCACCTCGCCGACGGGGCGCATCCGCGGCGTCTGCCTCTCGCCGAACGGGCAGTACCTCGCCGTCGAGACCGTCTCGGTCGAGGGCCGGCCGGACGACTACCCGGGCGAGCCGGGCTTCAGCGCGACCTCGACCGTGCTCGTCGACCTCGGCACCGGCGACACCGCGCGCAGTGTCAACGGGCGCTCGCGCGACTGGTGCGCGTAGGGGGCGGGCCGACGACCGGCTCGTCCACCTGACTGATTGCTGGCGGCCCGGAAGTACCGGATCGTTCAGCAGATCATCGAGAACGACCAGCGCGCCGAGCTGAGCGTCGCGGACCGCACCGCCGCGTGGGCGCAGCTCGCGTTCGAGGGCGTGT
>NZ_PSWD01000058.1:0-3072 GCF_002931705.1 Rathayibacter sp. AY1C5 | reverse complement strand
CGAGGGCTGCGCCGAGCATCAGGGCGTCGTTATTGGCCTTGCCAGGCTCGCGGCGGCGGTTGTTGGCGGTGGCGCTCATGCGGACTCCTCCGTGTAGATCGGGCCGGCCCACTGCGGGGTGCAGTCGTCGGCGGGTGCTTGGTGCGAGGTCCCCCAGGAGAGGACCGCGAGGCCCCGCTCCGCGAAGAAGACGGGGAGGTCGGTCGTGTGGAAGCCGTGCTCCCCCGGGGCGGACCGCTGGCAGGTCCAGCGGTAGCCCTCGAACGCGACCATCGACGGGCAGCTCACGCGATCACCCGATCCCACTGGTCCCAGGCGACGAAGCTCGCCAGGAGCGCGACGCCGGCCCAGCAGAGGGTGAGCAGGAACCGGTCGCGCTCCGCCGTCCGCTGGCGGGCGCGGATCGCGCTGATGATCGCGGCGCCGCCGGCGCTGGCTGCGACGCAGCTCGCGCCGAGTGCGACGAGGACGCTCACGGCAGGATCTCGACGTTCACGGGATCGGTGGGCAGTGGCTCCGCTGCGCGTCCGGCGCGGGAGGTCGCGTGCCAGAGCTTGTTGGTGTCGTTGACCTCCTTCTCTGCCGCGGTCAGTTCGACGCGCACCGGGATACCGGGACGTCCGCCGACCTTGATCAGGAAGCGGCCGCGGCCGGGAGGCTCGGACTCGTGCCCGGACACGGGGTCCCAGGCGGGCGGGTCCTGCCAGGAGGTGAGCATCCCCTGTTCCGCGATCGACATCGGCACCGCCGAGGTCAGCAGCGGCATCTCAGCACCGGGGAGGCCGCCGCAGATGACCATGCCGGAGCGTTCCACGAAGCCCTTCGCCTTCATCTGATCCTCCGAGGAGGCCAGTGCGAGGAGGTCGGACATGGTGTGGCTGATCATCGCCAGGCCCACGCCGCGGGCGCGGTTCAGGCGGGTGAGCGCGTCGACGCGATCGACCATGCCCTTACCCGCGCGCAGCGCCCGCCACAGCTCGTCCAGGATCACGAAGTAGTGCCGCTGCGGTTCGAGCTCCGCGTCCGCGAGGGCGGCCGCGACGTTGACGGTCCCGAAGCCGGCGGACCAGCAGGCGAGGAGGATCGCGGCCTGGAGGTCGCCTTCGGAGTCGTCGATCGAGGACACGTCGTAGACGACGGGCCGGTCCCGACGCATCGGCGTGGTCGTCTGCTTCGAGAACACCTCGCCCAGACGTCCACCGGTGGTGAGGCCGATGAGGGAGGCTTCGAGGTTCTCGGTGACGTCCTTGTACTTCTCGATGTCGCCGCGGTCCAACGCGACCTGACGAATCTCGTCCGGCGCCTCCTGGATCACGCGCAGCAGGTCCGCGAGGACCGGCACGCCCTGGTGGTGCTCGTCCAGGTACTTCAGTGCCCGGTCGATGATCGTTTCTTCGCGGTCGCTCGGCGGCTGCGAGCGGAGGATCGTCAGCAGCGCTGCGACCATTGTGTGCCGGCGGCCGTGGGCGTCCGCGAGGACCTGGTGCGCCAGGCGCTGCACCTTCGCGGCGTGCTTGCGCAGCCGGCCGACCTCCGCGATCATCGCCGCGGTGTCGTCGGAGACGCCGAGCCCGTCGACCTGGTGCGCGAGCTCGTCGGCCCGCTCGAGCGAGCGGTCGGCCTCGTCACGGAGGCGCTGCGCCGCCTCGGACGCCTCGCCGGGATCGAGGATGTTCAGGTAGCCGCGGCCGCGGCCGAGAGGGATGACCTGCCCGTCGAGGGCTTCGATCAGATCCACGTAGTCCGGCTTGAGGTCGCCCAGCACGAGCGGGATCGTGCCGTACCCGGCGAGGCCGGCGGCCATGCGGCGGGTCAGCGAGGACTTCCCCAGGCCGGGCTTGCCGAGCACGAACATCGACGGGTTGCTGATGAGGTTTGCGCGCTGGAACCAGCTGATCGGGTCGCAGCAGACGGAGGCGCCGGTGGAGAGGTTCTTCCCCAGCGGCACCCCGATCATCGGCGTACCCGTCCCGACCGAGAACGGGTACAGCCCACACACCTGCACGGTCGTCCCGCGGAACTCATCAGCGGCCGTGACGTTGACGGCTTCACCACCGCCGCGACCGAGCCATCCGCGGATGCTCGGGCGCAGAGGACGGCGCAGCGCCGTCCCCTGGCTCTTCTTCTTCCCGCCGTGCGGGATCTCGATCTTCTTCCCCTCTCTGCGCCGGGTGCGCGGGGTGGTGCGCTCTCTGGTGAGCGTCGGGCGCTGAGCGACCGCGGCTACCGGGGCCGGAGCTTCGCCCTGCCCGCGCGCAGCCCGCCGCGAGGGAGCCGTCGTGTCGGTGCCGGGCTCTGCCGAGGACGACACGGCACCGGTGGGCAGGCCGTCGCCGGTCAGCTCCTCCCCCGTCGTATCGCCGTGCGCGGCGGTGACCGCTCCGTCCGGCAGGACGTCCTCACCGGGTTCGAGCTCGTTGTCGCTGTTCGAGGAGAACAGCCGGGTGATCAGGCTCACAGGGACTCCCTCACTTCGGTGGGCAGGCGCAGGTGACGCGGGAGCACGAGCCCCAGCGGCAGACCAGCAGCGAAAACGGTGTCCTGCGACCCAAACGCAGGCCGCACCCGAAGACGCGCCGCAGCGGTCAGCGAGTCGATCGCCGCGCGCGCGTCCGCTTCGTGCACAGCGTCGGTGGTCGTCGCGGTGACGATCAGGCCGAAGTTGAGCAGGCCAGCCCCGGAGGCCTCCTCCGCCGCGGTCGCCTGGGCGGAGCGGGTGGAGAGGGTCGAGCGGGCGGTGGGCTTGGTCGACGCGGAGCTGTTGAACTGCGCCGCGTTCAGGTCCGCCTCCACGATCGCCGCGGCGCGGGCCGGGTCGATGGGGCGGTAGAGCAGGGTGACGCGCTTGCGAGCGACGTCGCGGTGCGGCGCGAGCAGGCGCGCGAGGATCCCCGACTGCACGACACCGCGCGGCGGGGAGGTCATCGTCCACGACGTCGACACGGCGCCGTCGTGCCGGTACGACTCCCACCGGGACTCAGCGGCCGCGGGGCCGACGTCCGTCCACGACAGCTCGGGCACGTCCCCGGAGGCGCGGGCCTCATCGATCAGGACGGCGGCGGCGGGGTCGTA
>NZ_PSWD01000057.1:0-3517 GCF_002931705.1 Rathayibacter sp. AY1C5 | reverse complement strand
GGCCCCCGCCGGATCCCCCCGGTGCGCCGTGCCCGGCCCACCGACCCACGAACGAAGGACGAAGCCACCTGTGGCCGATCACTACGAAGTGCTGGGCGTCGACCGCGACGCCTCCGCCGACGAGATCAAGAAGGCGTACCGCCGACTCGCCCGCGAGCTGCACCCCGACGTCAACCCGAGCGCGGACGCCTCCGAGCGCTTCAAGCTCGTCACGCACGCCTACGACGTCCTGAGCGACGCCCAGCAGCGGGCGCAGTACGACCGCGGGCCCCAGGAGGGCTTCGGCGGCGGCGGCCAGGGCTTCGGCGGGTTCGGCGACATCTTCGAGACCTTCTTCGGGCAGGGCGCGCAGGGCTCGTCCCGCGGGCCGCGCTCCCGCCGCGAGCGCGGCCAGGACGCCCTGCTGCGCGTGGAGGTCTCGCTCGACGAGGTCATCTTCGGCACCCACCGCGACCTCGAGGTCGACACGGCGGTGCTCTGCGAGACGTGCCAGGGCTCGTGCTGCCAGCCCGGCACCTCGCCGGTGACCTGCGACATCTGCCACGGCTCCGGCCAGATCCAGCGCACGGTCCGCTCGCTCCTGGGCAACGTGATGACGGCGAGCCCCTGCGGCACCTGCCGCGGCTACGGCACCGTCATCGCGACCCCCTGCTCCACCTGCCAGGGCCAGGGACGCGTCCGCGCCCGCCGCACCATCCCCGTCGACGTCCCCGCGGGAGTCGACACGGGCCTGCGCCTGCAGATGCCCGGCAGCGGCGAGGTCGGCCCGGCCGGCGGCCCCAACGGCGACCTGTACCTCGAGATCAAGGTCAAGCACCACGACGTCTTCAGCCGCAACGGCGACGACCTGCTCTGCACCCTCGAGGTGCAGATGACGGACGCGATCCTCGGCTCCACGGCGTCGCTCAAGGCGCTCGACGGCGACATCGAGATCGAGATCAAGCCGGGCACGCAGAGCACCGAGATCGTCACGATCAAGGGACGCGGAGTCACGCGCCTGCGGGGCAGCGGACGCGGCGACCTCCGCATCGGCATCCAGGTCGTCACCCCGACGAAGCTGGGCCACCGCGAGCGGGAGCTGGTCCAGGAGCTCGCGAAGCACTACAAGCCGCAGAAGCCCGCGCTGACCCACTTCCAGCAGGGCCTGTTCTCCAAGCTCCGCGACCGCTTCCTGGGCTGAGCCCGTGGCGCACCACTACATCGACGAGTCGCTGGACTCCGGCGGCTTCGTCGTCGGGGGCCGGCTCGCGCTCACCGGCGCGGAGGCACGGCACGCCGCGACCGTCAGCCGAATCCGCGCGGGCGAGAGCGTCCGGGTCGGTGACGGGCGCGGACTCGTCGCGACCGCGGTCGTCGAGAGCGCGGAGCCGGCGCGAGTGGTGCTCGTCGTGGAGTCGATGCAGGAGTCCCCGGTTCCGTCCCCGCGCCTTGTCCTCGTCCAGGCCCTCGCGAAGGGCGACCGCGACGAGCTCGCCGTGCAGGCGGCGACCGAGCTCGGGGTGGACGAGGTCGTCCCGTGGCAGGCCGCGCGGTCGATCTCGCGGTGGTCGGGCCCGAAGGAGGAGAAGGGGCGCGAGCGCTGGCGGGCCATCGTGCGCGAGGCGAGCAAGCAGTCGCTGCGCCCCCGGGTGCCCGAGGTCGCGCCGCTCGAGCAGGTGCGCGGTCTCGTCGCGCGCGCCGCGACGTCCCGCGTGCTGGTCCTCGAGCCCTCGGCGCAGGCGCGGCTCTCCCAGGTGGTCCCGGACGGACGCGACCTGGTGCTCGTCGTCGGGCCCGAGGGCGGCATCGCTCCGGAGGAGCTGCGGCTGCTCGCGGAGGCGGGCGCCGAGGCCGTCGCGCTCGGCGACTCCGTCCTGCGCACCTCGACCGCAGGTCCCGCTGCCATCGCCGTCCTCTCGGCCCGCCTGGGCCGCTGGTGACGCTCCTCCACAGCCGCCTCGGGGCGCCGGAGCAGGGTGCCGTGGGCGAACGCGGCGCCCGTCGCGCACGGGCCCCGTTTAAGATGAGTGCATGAGCGAACCTACCGTCTTCACGCGCATCGTCCAGGGCGAGATCCCGGCCGATGTGGTGTTCGAGAACGAGCGCATCCTCGCGATCACCGACATCGAGCCGAAGGCGCCCGTCCACCTCCTCGTCTTCCCGAAGACCCAGGAGCACGCCACGGTCGCCGCCCTCGCCGCCGCCGATCCCGCCCTGCTCGCCGAGATGGTGCAGGTCGCCCAGTCGCTCGCCGACGCCCACAGCAACGGTCAGTTCCGCCTCGTCTTCAACTCCGGCGAAGAGGCGGGCCAGACCGTGTTCCACGTGCACGCCCACGTCCTGGGCGGCCACCAGACGGAAGGCTCCCTTGCCACCGGTTGAGAACACGGGCGCGAGCCCCGACGAGCGTCCCGCCCCCGGCGCGGACGCGTCCGAGACGACGCGGCGCGTCGTCGCCGTCGACGGAGTCGCGATGGTGCGCCTCCTCGGACCCCAGGACCGCCTCATCCGAGCGGTCGAAGGACGATTCCCCGATGTCCGGGTGCACGTGCGCGGCAACGAGGTGACGCTCGACGGCGAGCGCGAGCCCGTCGCCGCGGCGACGCGCCTGGTGGAAGAACTGGTGCGCATGACCGCGAGCGGGCACGATCTCGACCCGGAGGGCGTGCGCGAGTCCGCCCGCATCCTGCAGAACGGCGGGCCGGTGAGCCCGGCCGAGGCGTTCGGCCAGGCCATCCTCACGGCACGCGGACGGAGCGTGAGGCCCAAGACGCTCGGGCAGCGCGAGTACGTCGACGCGGTCGATCAGAACACCATCGTCTTCGGCATCGGCCCGGCCGGAACCGGCAAGACCTACCTGGCGATGGCGAAGGCCGTGCAGTCGCTGCAGCGCAAGGAGGTCGAGCGGATCATCCTGACCCGCCCGGCGGTCGAGGCGGGGGAGCGGCTGGGCTACCTGCCCGGCTCGCTCACCGACAAGATCGACCCGTACCTGCGCCCGCTCTACGACGCGCTGAACGAGATGATGGACCCCGAGATCGTCCCGAAGCTGCTCGCGGCCGGCACGATCGAGGTCGCTCCGCTCGCCTACATGCGCGGGCGCACGCTCAACAACTCGTTCGTCGTGCTCGACGAGGCGCAGAACACGACGCCCGAGCAGATGAAGATGTTCCTCACCCGCCTCGGCTTCGGCTCCAAGATGGTCGTCACCGGCGACATCACCCAGGTCGACCTGCCGACCGGCGCGAGCGGACTCCGCCTCGTGACGCGCGTGCTCGACGGCATCGACGACATCCACTTCTCGCGCCTGACCAGCGAGGACGTGGTGCGCCACAGCCTGGTCGGCCGCATCGTGGACGCGTACACCGAGTACGACCAGCAGAAGCAGGCGCAGCACTTCGAGCGCGAGCAGGCCCGGGAGTTCGCGAACCGCGCCGAGCGCCGCCACGAAATCGGCGTCGTTCTGGTAGAGGTTCCGCTCCATCTCATCGAGGAGCCGTTGCCTGTGTTCAGAAAGGGGCATCGTGACCCCTACAGG
>NZ_PSWD01000056.1:0-3998 GCF_002931705.1 Rathayibacter sp. AY1C5 | reverse complement strand
AACCGACGCAGCGCCGGTTGTGAGTTGCAGCTGGGAGTAGTGCGTCCACACGGTTCCATCGAAGACGACTGGCATAACAGCCATCCTCCTCGACGTTCCCAGCGTCGCGTCCCATATGGGGATCGCTGGCCGGGCGTCCGGGAGGATCAGCGCATGTTGCCGGATGTCGAGCTTGCCGCAGCGCTCGAGGCTGTCGGGGTGCGGCGGCGGTGCTCGACGTCGACGTTGGGTAGCTTCGGGACATGGATGAAGCCACTGAGCCGTCCGCGCGTGGGTAGCGTATCGATCTCAACGAGCCGCCGAGGCTTCTGTGCAGTGAAGCGGAGGCAGCGCTCGTGCGCGCGTCGGAGGAGAGTGCACTTCTTCGCAGCCAGCCCTCGGGATCCAGTGGGAGGGAGAGGGTCGTTTCTGCTGCGCGCTCCGCTGTTCTTCTCGGTGCCAACGAGGACGAGCTCGCCGTGGCGATGGGGTTCACGCTCGAGGCTGTTCGGTCGATGCTCCGCGACGCTTGAACTAGGCCCGGGCCGTCCCGTATGGGATCCGCTCGCGCTTGCGCCACGCCTCGAGGAACGTCAACGACACCACGTCCTCCGCCTCCCCAGGAGTCGGAGCGAGCCCGAGCGCGTGCCGGCGGACGCGGTCGCGGTGCCGGTCGAAGATGCGACCGAACGCCTCACCCTCACCCGCTACGACGCGAGCCCAGTCCTGCTCATCAGTGACGCTCATACCAAGAAGTGTCCGCAGCGCTGCAAATCGCTGCACCCTTGGCCAAGTCCCCTCGAGTGCGAAGACTTGTGCCGTCCCGTAGGGGGATCGTTCAGCGGTTCACGCGATTCGCCGCCGTCGGAACGATCGGCAGCTTCTTCGCGCGAAGGGTGGTGGCGAGGAGCCGGCCGAGGAGGGAGGCGATGCCTGCCGTGACTGCGTATTCCGTGATGAGGCCCGCGGAGGAGGGCCAGGTCGCGTTTCCCGACGCGAGTACCAGTGCGGTGGAGGCGGCGGCGCCGATCACGAGTCCCAGACCCAGGAACGCGGCCGCCTGCCCGACACGCGGGAAGCGGCGTGTCCGCCGGTCGAGCCAGAGACTCGAGGGAAGCCACAGGAGTGCGCCCGCGACAGTGAACGCAGCTGCCGTGCCCGCGATGAGCCCTGCTGCGGACCCGCCCGATACATCCCAGCTGCCCGCTGTTCGCAGCAGCGCGAGGACCGCAACGGCCGGCCACGCCAGAATCCCCCATGCCAGTTCTCGTGTTTCCATGAGCATCATGGTCCGGCACGTCGGTGAACACGCCATGAATCAGAACGTTCAGCACTCCACGATCATGTGTTCCGTAAGGGGATCGTTGAGCGGCAGAGGGGGCGCTGCGCTATGTCGTCGCTCGGTCTTCCGGCGACTCGGTGATGAGCTCCTGCTTGCGTTCGGCTCTGAGCGCGACGACGGTTCCCGCGAGAGCGAGTGCGGCGGCTGCGGTGAAGAGGGCGGTGGCGTCCCACCTGTAGTGACGGATGGTGATGCCTGGTGAGGTCTCGCTGGCTGCGTAGGTGCAGGACAGGCCGAGCGGGTAGAGGATCTTCTCGCCCGACACGCGGCTGGAGTAGAGATCGATCCCGTCGGGGTACTCGCTCTTCTGGCACTGCACGGCGCCCGGTTCCCAGCCGGTCTGAACCCAGCCGATCGTGTGTGTGAGAAGGGCGACTGGGGTCCCG
This sequence comes from Rathayibacter sp. AY1C5, assembly GCF_002931705.1. Lineage (NCBI taxonomy): Bacteria > Bacillati > Actinomycetota > Actinomycetes > Micrococcales > Microbacteriaceae > Rathayibacter > Rathayibacter sp. AY1C5. The sequence continues at coordinate 2,291 of NZ_PSWD01000056.1, read as the reverse complement.
ACCACCATCGCGAGGATGCCGAGCGTCTTCGCGGTCCGCAGTTCCAACCCGTCAGAGTAGGGCGGACACCACCCACCACGCGCGTCCCGCAAGGGGATCGGTCAGCGCTTCACTTGGGTTCGGCTGAGTAGGTGCGTGCCGCCCAGCTTGGCCAGTAACTCTCGGCCGCGTCTAGGTCGATGCCGCGAAGACGGATGAGGCAGACGTCCTGGTCGCTGCGGGTAACTACCCAGAGGCTATGGGGCCGGCCGTGAGCTCGCTTCGGGATCCAGGCCAGCACCTCGTCAAGGTCGGTTTCTGAAAGCTCCCACTCTTGGTTCGACGTGCCGTCTTCGGACCAGAAGTGGACGCGGTACGTCGGACCGTCGACCTGCAAGGTTTGGTCGCGCGGATCGTGCAGCTCTGCTTTCATGCGCCCACTGTAACTATCGGGGTGCTCGAGGCTGGCCCGTATGGGGATTGATCACCGGGTCGTCACGCGGTGCGGCCGAGCATCGCAGCGGACGCTGCGGCGCAGTTCTGCGGGCGACGCGCTCGATCGTGTCTTCAGAGCATGGCGGCCTACCGAGGCGACTGCTTCAGAGGACTTGTCCGTCACCTATGGCTTTGGGGCCTTCAACGATAGTGAAGGCCGCTCCGGCGCTGAGGGAGCTGTAGTCGATGTCGTACAGAAGCTGAAGGGTCACTTCGCTCGTCTCGCCGGGATCGACTTCAGTAGCCTCGCTGCTGCGCACGATCACGCCGAGATGCGTTCCGTCGCCGCCGACGACGACGACATGAGGTCGGTACCTTCCGTCGAGACCGATGGGCGCCTTTCGGCCGCCGTCGCTGGTTGGACGGAGACGGATCCTCGCGCGAACCGTTCTCGCGTCTGATTGCGGTGGTGTCACCGGCTGACCACTATGCCTACTGTTCGATGCATGGACTGATCATCGCAGCCGCGCTTCGCGTCCCGGATTGGGATCGTTCAGCGCTTCGGTCGCAGGGGCAGGCCGGTCCGCCCAGTAGGCGAAGGATTCCGATCCTGGGCCCGCGTCAGGAGGCGTCGCTGTCTCTAGTCGAGGCGTCGATCGAGTCGAGGGTGACAACCATGACGGGCTGTATCGACCGCGTTTGAACTGCTCGAGCGTCTTCCACTGCTCGAGCGTCTTCCACTGCGCTGCGGACGAGCGTGAAATGGACAGACCCTGATGCGAAGTCGGCTTCGGGGTCGACAGAGATTGGCGACGACTGAAGCGACAGGACGGCTTGAGCCGCACGGCCCGCCGAGAGTCGAACCATTCGGGGGAGCAGCCCGTCGATCAGGAACAATCCTTGTGCGACCACCTGCTCCCGCCACGATACGTTGGCGGCCGGAAGGTTCGAGCGTAAGTGGATGCTATTCACCCACCACTCCACTCCCCAAGCATCGGACGGCGGAGCCGTCCGGAGGCGAGAGGCGGCGTAGGCCCGAAGTACAACCGAGTCACCTGAACGAGTGAACCCGCGTTCGATGAGCGGTCGGAGCGTGGGATCGTCGTTCAACCAGCGCTCCACGGCTCAACTCTGTCACGCAGTGACGTTGCGCATCGTCCCGTAAGGGAATCGACTGGCGGGCTATTCCTCGATCGGTTCAGCGCCCTCGAGCGGAGTCAGCGTCGCCCAGAATCCGTTCCCGGAACTGAGGTACAGGCGGAGGGGCTGGTCGGTGTCCATCGGGTCTCCGTCCGGGTAGAGGTCGGTGCCGCTGCACGCATCAGGCATCGACACGACGCGGATTGTCTCTCCTGCAATGAACGGTCCCTTCTCTGTCTCATCCACGGTGACCATGTATGCGGATGCTGCGACGCTGAAGACGCTCTGAGTTCCCGAGGCGCGAGGGGAGGCAGTCGTGATGACCGCTTCGGCGACTTCGTAGCGGGCTTCCGCGGATCCAAAATACGCCCAGCCCGGGCATCCCGACGTCTGCACCGCCGGCGCGCAGCCGGCGGCGGTGAGCAGCGCCGCTCCGGTTGTGAGCGCGGCAGCAACTCGAATGCGGTGACGCGAACCCGAGGTCATGCCGGTGACGCTACCCGCTCAGCTCCGTCCCATATGGGGATCGTTCTGCGGATCACCAAGTCGCCGGGCCGACCTCCGCCGGGTGCCGTGGTTCAGCGAGAGAGCCCTCCCGCTGTCAGCTTGCGCGGACCGACAGGTTCTTGCCGAGCTGGGTCCAGCCGTCGCCGGTGGCGTCGTCCGGTACGGCGTCGTCGGGGTGGATCTGTACCGTCCAGTCGTTCTGCTTTGACAGCTTCTCGCCGCAGCCGCTG
>NZ_PSWD01000055.1:0-4039 GCF_002931705.1 Rathayibacter sp. AY1C5 | reverse complement strand
GGGAGAAGGAGAGAACCGCCGCACCGGCCGCGTCCTCGAAGCCGACGCCATCGGCCCCAACCTCACCCGCGCGACCGCCGTCGTCACCACAACCACCCAGCGCGCACCCCACCGAAGCGCCGCCCCCGCGGCTGAGTAAGTTGGTCGGCATGTGGGACGGGATCGCTCTGCTGCTGGCCGTGACAGGTGCCGCGCTCGTCGTCGCCGGTATCGTGCCGCTTTATCGCGACTCCGAGCTCCACTCCGCGCAGGTGTCCGAGGTCGCGGTCGACAAGCGCGCCCGGGCCCGCGGCGCACTCCTCGCGGCCGTTGTTCTCTTCTCCGCAGCGGCCGTCGCACTCCTCGCCGGAACGGTCTGAGCCCCTACTCCGAGCCGTCCGCGATCCGGAGCACGTAGAGGATGACGTGATCCTCCGGGATCGCTGCGCGCACTTCCGCGATCGCCGCGGCGCTCGTCACCGCGCTGCTGCGCACCACCGTTGATGCCGAATCCGCGCGCGTCCGGTGTGCCAGTTTCCTCACGGACAGGGTCCTCAGCGCTGCCGCGGTTGTCCCCTTCCTTCCTTGCGCGCTGAGTACGTCACCGTCAGCCTGTGCACACAGACGTTGTATCGTCTTGCCCACTCTCGGATCGAGAGGTCATGTCCAGGGGGCTTCGATGGTCAAGAGTGGGTCGGATTGGAAGGCAGTGCTCGCCGCGCAGCAGCTGGAGTTCGCAGACGCGAGTTTCATGCGCCGGTACGGCCGAGCGGTGAAGGCGTACGAAGAGCTCGTCGAGGTGTTCCACGCGTGGCATGCACGCGCGGTCACGGTCCATCGTGTGGAGAAGGGAGCGTGGACCGAGATCCAGCTTCGTGTCACCGAAGGTGTGCCCGACAGAGCGCGCGACCTCGTGCAGGACGTTCTTCAACACTTCAGCGCCGTGCTCGAGCAGCTCGCGCAGGCCCTGGCTCTGCACGAGCAGGGCCAGTTGACCGCAGCGCAGAAGAAGAGCGTGACGTTCCCGACCTCCACAAGGCAGCCGAAGGGCCCGGTCGTCGGCATCAGCCTGTTGCCTGCCGGTGCGCAAGCCGAGATCATGAGAATTCAGCCTTGGGCAATGGCTCCGAGCAACCCCGATCAGCACCTGCTCGCTCGGTTCGATGACCTGTCGCGCACAACCCGACACCGCTCCGATGTCCTCTCAACCGCTGCCTCCGGTACACGCAGCGTCTCACCGGGCTACATGCCCTATGTGTCCGAGATGACGATCAGCATGGCGCGCGTGGACGGCATCGGTACGGACGTCATCATGGCTTGGAGAAACGACTCCGACCTCGGCTCCGTCGCCATTTCGACCGAATCTCACTTCGTTGTCGATGAGCCCGACTCGCCAGCACACGGGCAGGACATCGTGCAACTCCTCAACGAGTTGCGCCAGGTCATCGCGCGGACCGTCTTCCTTCAGCTCTTGCCTTACTTGAGGTAGCGACGACGGCCAGCCTCCGGATCCCGTCAAGGCGCGACCACCGTCCGCCGTGAGCCGAGGGCGACGCCCTCGGTCTGCCTTCATAGGGCAGAGAAACATCCGTCGTCCCTGTCCGCTTCGAACAGAAGACGTGCTGCCAATCGCTCGACCTCGCCTGGCGAGCTCGCCGTACCGCCGGAGCGCAGCATGAAGGACGACGTCGAGGCGGCCGTTCGTCTCCTCATAGCGAGGATCGCCGAGGGCGACACCCGTGCATTCTCAGACCTTCACGACCTGATTGCCCGCGATGTGTACAGGGTCATCAGAGGCGTCCTTCGCGACCCCGAGCAGTCCCGCGAGGTGACGCAAGAGGTGTTCCTGGAGGTATGGCAGCGAGCGGCGACCTTTGACCCCGCTCAAGCCTCGGGTCACCTCCTCATGCGCATGGCCCGACGACGAGCGATCGACAGAGTCCGCTCCGCGGAGGCGTCCCGCCAGCGGGACCACGAGTACGCAGCACTCTCCACCGAGCCGGAGGCCGACGTGGAAGCGCGGGCTCAAGTCCGACTGGACTACGCCGCCGCAGTCGCAGCGATCCGCGCGCTTCCCTTGATCCATCACGAGATCCTGTTCCTCGCCTACGTGCAGGGCTTCAGCCACACCGAGATAGCCCACGCGCTTCAGCTGCCGCTGGGAACGGTCAAGACACGCATCCGCGACAGCGGCCAGCGACTCCGCCGCATCCTCGGCGCCGACACCGTCCTGTAGCCGGCTCCCAGCCTCCGTCGGGCACAAGCCGGCTCGCGCAGCGGCGACGGAGCGCCGCGGGTCGGAGGCCGCGATGCGGCCCGTTCCACCTGTTTTCTTCACCTCTCCGCGGTTTCAACCTATTTCGCTCCACCGGCTCCGTGCCACCGATCCCGAACGCGGTCGCTGCGCTCCCTCACATCGCTCGCTATCGGCGTCACTGCGCCGCCTCCACTCAAACGGTTTTCCCCGCCGGAGAGGCAAAGAAAAACGATCAGCCAGAGGGAGCACCCACACCATGCAGACCACCACCGACTTGCAGACCACCGCGAAGACCTACCTCACGCTCGGAGGCACCCGCGCGGTCGACGTCCGCGTCGTGGGCACCGACCCCACGACGACGCCCTCGGTACACGTCACCCGCCGCAAGTCCGGGGTCTGGGAGGCGTGGCACTCCGACCAGCTGCACGGCATCACCAGCGGCTCGTTCCGCCACTGCGTCGCCCACGCCCGCCGCGCAGCGATCCGCCGCGTCGCCCCGTTCCTGAACCGCTGAGAGGACCACACCATGACCCGCATCGACACCGGCCGCGCGAGCGCCGACCAGCTCGCCCTCATCCTCGCGACCAGCCGCGACGAGGACCCGGAGAACGCCGCCGCGACCGACGCGGAGATTCTCACGCACACCCGCAACACGCTCGGACTGCCGGGGGAGTGTGGACCCGGCGGGATGCCTGTCTACGACGACGGTACCGCCGAGGCCGCCGCGTTGATCGCGTTCCTGACGCCCGCCGAGTAGCGCGGGGGAGGGGCCGGCCTTCGGGCCGGCCACGAGGGGCGATCCCCTCGCGCTCCCCCGTGTTCCGCCGGAGGCGGGACGCGAGCTCCGCACGCGCAGCGGTGACGGAGCACCGCCGGCGGGAGCCGCTACGCGGCAGGTCCTTTGCTCGCCTGGTTGCTGGCCTGGCTCACGCTCGGCATCGCGTTCCTCGTGGGACACGCGGTCATGCGTGGTCATCGGTCGCGAGGAAGTCAGACCTCCGGCGCCCAGATGTCGACTACGCCGGCCTGCAGGCGCATCTCGCCGAGTTTCAGTTGCTTGCGAAGACGAAGCCGGGTGTAGGGAACCAGGACCACCAGCGCGATGCCCTCCCGATGTTCCGACTCGACTCGGATGGCATCACCGCTCCCGCTGATCGTGACCACGCTGACGTACGCAACCGCCCTCAACGACTGCCGGTTCTCTCTGCTCGCACGCCGGAGTTCGTCGAGGTCCGCCTGGGACGAGTTTTTCCCTTGTCCTGGCGCCGGCTCCACCATGCTCAGAACGCTGCGCCCGTCGGTGTCGATCGAGGCGGAGAACGGGCCCAGCTCACCGCGCTTTCCGAGAGCCTCAACGGCGCGAGTCATCGTCAGATCGAGCAGGCCGTCGAGATCCTCTTGCGCTTCGGCTGACGCCGTCTCACGCCACATCATCATCTGCACACAGTGCCACAGGCCGCAGTCTCGCGCTGGACGGAACCGCGGTCGCGTAGACGGCGAAGGCCACACCCGTCTCCCCCGGTCGGGGGCGCGAGCTGCGCTCGCGCAGCGGTGACGGAGCACCGCCGGCGGGAGCCGCTACGCGGCGCGTTTCCAGGTTTTCTTCACCTCTCCGCGGTTTCAACCTATCTCGCTCCGTCGGCTGCGTGCCGTCTCTCTCGGACGCGGTCGCATGCTCCCTTATTTCGCCCGAGAGAGCCGTCCCTCCGCCGACTCCACTCAATTGGTTTTCACTCGCCGGAGAGGCAAAGAAAAACGATCAGGAAGACGACAAAAGCCCCGTAGTTGGTCTAGAACCACGGG
>NZ_PSWD01000054.1:0-4108 GCF_002931705.1 Rathayibacter sp. AY1C5 | reverse complement strand
GGGATGAAGGGGAGGGCGGGGCGCCCGGTGAGGCTCCACTCTCGTGCGGACCCGTTTCGGGCGGCGCGTCCGCGTGTAAATTCGCCGTGACGCGAGAGGACGTTCTGTATGGCCTACCTGCTGTCGGACGCGATGAAGGATCCGCGCCTCGCCGCCATGCTCCCGGTGGTGGCCGCCGGGCACGCGGCCGCCGAGCGCGCCGTGATCCGCTGGGCCCACACGAGCGAGCAGCTCGACATCGCGCCCCTCCTCCTCGGAGGCGAGCTGCTCCTGATGGAGGGCGCGCTCCTCTCGACCGACCAGGACCCGGCGGAGTGCCGCGAGTACGTGCGGTCTCTGGTGGATGCGGGAGTCGGCGCCCTCGCTCTCGAGCTCTCGCCGCGCCTGCCCGCGGTGCCGCCGCCGATCGTCGCGGCGGCCGACGAGCTCGGCCTCCCCGTGCTCGCCCTGCCCCGGCGCGTCCCCTTCGTGCAGGTCTGCGAGAGCATCAACACCCACCTCACCGAGCAGAAGTTCCGGAGCATCCGACTGGCGGACAGAGTGTCCGGTCTGCTGGCCGACGCGGCCTCCGGGGACGCCGGTGTCGACGAGCTCCTGCAGGTCGTCGCCTCCGCGACGGGCGCCTCCGCCTCGCTCGTCTCGCTCACGGGCGACGAGATCGCCCGCGCCTCGCCCGGGCCGGGCGTCGACACGGAGCCGACGGCCGGGACGTTCTCGAACGTGCTGCACGCGGGCGATTCCCTTTTGGGCACCCTGCATCTGCGGGCCCACGCCGACGCCGACCTCCACGCCGTCGCCGTCGCGCTCGACCGGGCGCCGGACGTCCTCGCGATCGCCGTGCTCCGGCACCGCCCGCCGTCGGTCACCGAGCGGCTGACCGCCCAGCTCTTCGCGATCGCATCCGTCGAGCGCGCGGACCCGGCGGCCGACCTCCAGATCGACGCCTTCCTCGGCCGCCTCGGCGCCGGATCCCGGGAGCGCTACCTCGGCGTCCGGGCCGACACCGGTCACGACGACCGGCGGCTCCGCGCTCTGCTCCGCCTCCTGACGGGCGCGGGAGCGGATCCCGGCCCGGTGCTCTGCGTGGTCGGCTCCGAGCTGCTGGCGCTGCTGCCGTTCGCCACCGCCGCCGCGATGGAGGAGGGCCGCGCGGAGCTGCTGCGCCTCGGCGCCGCCCTCGACTCGGACGCTCTGCTCTGCGTCGGCAGCGGGCTCGGCGGGCAGGAGCGGGTGCCCCGGGAGCTGGCGGAGGTGCGCGGCGCGCGCGAGTGGGCGCCCGCAGGCGGAGTCGTCGACTCGCGCCAGTACCGCCTGGAGCGGTTCGCGAGCTCTCTGCAGGACGATCCGGAGGCGGACGACCTCGTCGAGGAGGTGCTCGGGCCCCTGCGCGCCCAGCGCGGCGAGCTGCTCGCCACCCTCGAGGCCTTCGCGTCGCTGTGGGGGAGCAAGACGGCGACGGCGGCCGCGCTCGGCATCGGCCGGCAGACCCTCTACGACCGCCTCGCGCGGATCGAGGAGCTGATCGGCCCGCTCGACTCGTCGCCGGCCCGCGCCCGGGTCGTCATGACCGCCGTCTTCCTGCACCGGGCGCGCGCGGCGCTCCCGGCGGGCTCGCCTCCGGTCGGGCGGACGTTCCCGCCTCCCGCCGAACGCTGACGCGGCCGGACGGGATCGAACGGCTCAGGCGGGCAGCAGCTCCGCGACGAGTGACTGCACGCGGGCCCTGATGTCGTCGCGGATCGAGCGGACCTCCTCGAGCGGTCGGCCCTTCGGGTCGGCGAGGTCCCAGTCCTCGTAGCGCTTGCCCGGGAAGACGGGGCAGACGTCGCCGCAGCCCATCGTGATCACGACGTCGGAGGCCTGGACCTGCTCGGCGGTCATCAGCTGCGGGACGGCCTGCGAGATGTCGATGCCCTCCTCCGCCATCGCCTCGATCGCGATCGGGTTGATGCTGTCGCCGGGCTCGGAGCCGCCGGAGCGGACCTCGACGGCGCCGCCGGAGAGGGCGCGGAGGTAGCCGGCGGCCATCTGCGAGCGGCCGGCGTTGTGGATGCAGACGAAGAGGACGGTGGGGGCGGCCATCGGGGCTCCTGGTGTCGAGGGGCGGTGCTCGGAGGAGCACGGGGCGAGGGTAGCGCGCCCGGGCGAACGGCTCGCGCGCCTGCGGAGCCGGAGGAGACTCCGACGGCCGGGTCGGGAATATACCCCCCGGGGGTATGTTGCACTCCCCTGGACCGAACCGGAGGAGACACCATGACCGACCACGCCCACCACCACCCGACCACCTGGCGCGCCGCCGCCCTCGCGACCCTGCACTGCCTGACCGGCTGCGCGATCGGCGAGGTCCTCGGCATGGTGATCGGCTCCGCCCTGGGGCTGCCCGCCCTGGCGACGGTCGCCCTCTCGATCGTCCTCGCCTTCGTGTTCGGCTACGCGCTCACGCTGCGGGGCGTGCTCCGCTCCGGAGTGACGTGGCGCGCCGCCGTCGGCATCGCGCTGGCGGCCGACACCGTCTCGATCGCCGTGATGGAGATCGTCGACAACACGGTGGTGCTCGCGATCCCCGGAGCGATGGACGCGGGCCTCTCGTCCGGCCTCTTCTGGGGCTCGCTCGCCGGCGCCCTGGCCCTGGCCTTCGTCGTCACGACCCCGGTGAACCGCCTGCTCATCTCCGGCGGCCGCGGCCACGCGGTCGTCCACGGCCTGCACGGCTGAGCCGCGCGGGCCTCGACAGGGCGCCTGCGGCGGCTGCTCGACCAGCAGGAGGCGCGTGCCGATCGAGCCGCCCGGGCCGCGGGCGCCGCGAGATCCCGTCGGCCGTCAGTCCTGCAGGCGGCGGTAGTGGCGGTTGCGGACCGAGAGGATCGCGCCTCCGATCACCGCCGCGAGGAACGAGCCGGCCAGGACGCCGACCTTCACATGGTCGTCGGACTCGCTGCCCGCGCCGAACGACAGCTCGCCGACCAGCAGCGACACCGTGAATCCGATGCCGGCCACGAACGCCATGCCGATCACGTCCACCCAGCGCAGCGACGGATCCAGGCCGATGCCGCGGAACCGGGTCAGGAGGAAGGTGCTCCCGGCGATGCCGAGCGGCTTGCCGAGCACGAGGCCCGCGATGATGCCCACGGCGATCGAGTCCTGGAACGAGTCGACCAGGCCCGCGACTCCGCCGACCGTCACTCCGGCCGAGAAGAACGCGAAGACCGGCACCGCGACCGCGGTCGAGAGGACGCTCCAGCGGTCGGCGAAGTGCGCGGCGAGGCCGTCGTAGACCGGGCGCCCCTCCGCATCCGACCCCACCTGCACCCGGGCGCGCTTCGTCGCGACGACCGGCACGGTGAAGCCGAGCAGCACGCCCGCGACCGTGGCGTGGATGCCCGAGGCGTGCACGAGCGCCCACGTCGCCACTCCGAGCGGGATCAGCACCCACCAGGCGCGCACGCCGCGCTGCACGCAGACCGCGAAGACCGCCAGCGGCACCAGCGCGAGCAGGAGCATCACCACGTCGATGCCGGCGGTGTAGAAGACGGCGATGATCGTGATCGCGATGAGGTCGTCCACCACGGCGAGCGTGAGGAGGAACGTCCGCAGCGCCGGCGGGAGGAAGCGGCCGACCACGGCGATCACCGCGACGGCGAAGGCGATGTCGGTGGCGGCGGGGATCGCCCAGCCGTCCAGCGCGGCTCCTCCGCGGGGCAGGTTCACCGCGGTGAAGATCAGGGCGGGGACGGCCACGCCGCCGACGGCCGCGACGATCGGCACGAGCGCCGTCTTCGGGTCGCGGAGCTTGCCGGCGACGAACTCCTCCTTGAGCTCGAGCCCGACGACGAAGAAGAAGATCGCGAGCAGGCCGTCGGCCGCCCACGACCCGACGCTCAGCTCGAGGTGCAGGGCCTCGGGGCCGAAGCGGAAGTCGCGGACCGCGCTGTAGAGCGCGGACGCGGGGCTGTTGGCGACGATCAGGGCGAGGAGGGTCGCGGTGAGCAGGAACGCTCCGCCGACCGTGTCCTTCTGGAGGGTCTGGCGGAGTCCCCGCCAGATCGAGTGGGGGGCCTGATCGGCGGGCAGGGGCTGGTGCGGCATGAGGGGTTCCGTCCGGAGGGGT
>NZ_PSWD01000053.1:0-4513 GCF_002931705.1 Rathayibacter sp. AY1C5 | reverse complement strand
GGAGGGGGTGGGGGCGGCGCTCATTGCGGACTCCTTCGGCAGCGGTCCGACCATCCTAGAGCCCCGGTGGAGCGCTCTCTCGCCCCGGAACGCGGGACACCGCACCCCGGACGACCGCGAGGCGCCGCCTCCCCGGCCGGACACCGCGGTGAGGGCGGTGTCCGGGCGGCGGAGGCGGCGCCTCGGAGGGGAGGAGCGGAGCGCAGGACGCGGTCGGCCGGCGCTTCCCGATCAGGCCCGGTGGGCGCCGTGCCCGTCGCGTGGAGGAGCGGTGCGGATCGAGTCCGTCCGGACGTCCGGCTCGATGCTGCCCGCGGCCAGGTCGGCCCCGGCGCGCGCGGCCAGCTGCGGGTCCGTGCGGCGCAGCTCCTCCGCGCTGTCCTCGGCCGCGAGGTCGTGCGCCTCCTGCATGGCCGACTTCGCCCGCAGCGGCGGGGTCTTGAGGAACCACGAGAGCACGAAGGCCAGCAGGACCACGCCCAGCGCGACCTGGAACACGGTCACGGTCGCGTCGTTGAACCCGGTCAGGAACGGGGCCGACAGGGCGCGGTCCGCGGTGTTCAGGAACGACGTGTCCCCGTCGAGCGCGGAGCCGATCGCGGCGGTGTCCTGCGACTGCAGCAGCTTCAGGATCCCGGCGTTGGCCGGGTCCGCGGCGACGGCGGGCTCGGTGGCGGCCCGCTGCAGATCCGCCGCGAGCGCCGGGTTCTTGAAGGCCGCGGCGATGGTGTCGGGGATCCGGCTGAACAGCACCGAGAAGATCACGGCGGTGCCCAGGGTGCCGCCGATCTGGCGGAAGAACGTGGAGGCGCTGGTCGCGACTCCCATGTTCGCCACGTCGACCGAGTTCTGCGAGGCCAGGGTGAGGGTCTGCATCATCTGCCCGAGCCCGAGGCCCAGCATCAGCATCCCGCCCATCATGAAGATCACCGGCTTGTCGATCGTCACGAAGGTGAAGTAGAAGAACGCGGCCGACATCAGGAACGTGCCGACGATCGGGAAGGCGCGGTAGCGGCCCGTGCGCGAGATGATCTGACCCGAGACGATCGAGGCGATCATCAGGCCGAGGATCATCGGCAGCATCAGGAAGCCGGACTCGGTCGGCGTGGCGCCGTTCACCAGCTGCAGGTACAGCGGGATCGCCATCATGCCGCCGAACATGCCGAAGCCGACGAGGACGCCCAGCACGGTCGCCATCGAGAAGGTCGGCGAGCGGAAGAGCTTGAGGGGGATGAGCGCGTCGTCGCCCATCATCCGCTCGGCCGCGATGAAGCCGATGACGCCCAGCGCGCCGACGATGTAGCAGACCCACGCGATCGGCGAGCCCCAGCCCCACTCGCGGCCCTGCTCGGCGATCAGCAGCAGCGGTCCCGCGGCGATGACGACGAGGGAGGCGCCCCACCAGTCGATCCGCACCGAGCGCTTGCCGGCGGGCTTGGGCAGGTGGAGGAACCGCACGACGATGAAGAGCGCGACGGCGCCGATCGGGAGGTTGATCAGGAAGACCCAGCGCCAGCCGGTGATGAAGAGGATCTCGGGGGTGCCGGCGAGCAGGCCGCCGATGAGCGGTCCGACGACGCTGGAGATCCCGAAGACGGCCAGGAAGTAGCCCTGGTACTTGGCGCGCTCGCGCGGGGGCAGGATGTCGCCCATCACCGTGAGCGCGAGCGACATGAGTCCGCCGGCGCCGAGGCCCTGCACGGCGCGGAAGCCCGCGAGGCCGAGCATCGAGGTCGAGAAGCCGGCGAGCGTCGAGCCGATCAGGAACAGCACGATCGCGATCAGGTAGAGCGGGCGGCGTCCGAAGATGTCGGAGAGCTTGCCGTAGATCGGCGTCGCGATCGTCGAGACGATCAGGTAGGCGGTGGTCACCCACGCCTGCTGCGAGAGGCCGTCGAGGTCGTCCGCGATGGTGCGCATCGAGGTGCCGACGATGGTCTGGTCGAGCGAGGAGAGGAACATCCCCGCCATCAGCCCGAAGATGACGAACAGGATCTGCCGGTGCGACATCACGGCGCCGGACGGCGTCGAGGTCGGAGCGGATGGAGCGGAGGCGGAGTCGGCCACGGTGGTCCCCTTGTCTGGCGGACGCGTCCAGGCACGGCGATCCGCCGCAAACGTTGCGTGCTGCGCAAAGTTACACCGCGTGCGGAGAGCGCGACAGACCGTCCGGCGAGCCTGAACGGGATCTCAGGGCCGCCGTGCCGGGGCCGTGCATCAGGCCGGAGCGGGGACCGCCTCGTCCGCCCAGCCGGCCTCACGGAGCGCTGCGCGGGCCTCGGCTCGGGCAGAGTACGGCGTGCGCACGCCGAGGATGTCGCGGTAGTTCTGGTGCCCAGGACCGGCCCAGAGGATGGCGTCGCCCTCGTGCGCCAGGGAGACGGCGACGCGGATGGCGCGCTTGGGGTCGTCGACCTCGTGGATCTCGGCGTCCGGACGTGCGGCGCGGGCGGCGTCGACGAGGGTGCGCCGGATCGAGGCCGGGTCCTCGAAGCGCGGGTGGTGGTCGGTGACGACCAGCACGTCGCTGCCCAGGACGGCGGCTCCGGCCATGGCCGGGCGCTTGAGCGCGTCCCGGTCGCCGTCGGCGCCGAACACCATGACCACGCGGCCGGGAGTGACCTCGCGGACGGCCTCCAGGGTGCGGGCGAAGGCGTCGGCGCTGTGTCCGAAGTCGACGTACACCGTGGGGCCGCGGTCGCCGGAGACGCGCTCGGTGCGGCCGGGGAGGGAGGCGTCCACTCCGCCGTCGCGGTGCAGCGCGGCGCGGATCTCGCCGATCGGCCGACCGGACTCAATCAGCATCACGATCGCCAGTCCGGCGTTGGCGGCCATGTGGGTGCCGATGATCGGGACGGAGGTCGTGATGGCACGGCCCTCGCGGTTGCCGATCCGGAAGCGGGTGCGGCCGAACTCCTGCTCGAGCACCGTCACGGTCCAGTCGGCGTCGACGCCCGGGAGGGAGGTGATCGTGGTGACCGGCACGCCGGCGACCTCGACGAGGCGCGCGCCCGCGGGGGAGTCGAGCGAGACGACGGCCCGGCGCGCGCGATCGGGCTGGAACAGCTGGGCCTTCTCGCCGAAGTAGGTGTCCATGTCGCCGTAGTCGTCGAGGTGGTCGTGGCTGAGGTTCGTGAAGCCGGCGACGTCGAAGACCACGCCGTCGACGCGGTGGCGGGTGAGCGCCTGGGCGCTGACCTCGATCGCGGCCGCGCCGACGCCCTCCTCCTCCATGCGGGCGACGAGCGCGTGCAGCTCCGTCGCCTCCGGGGTGGTCAGGCCGCTGGTCACCGAGGTGTCGCCGATGTGACGCTCAGCGGTCGAGCTGAGGCCGGGCACGACGCCGAGCTGGCGGAGGATCCCCTCGAGCATGTGGACGGTCGACGTCTTGCCGTTGGTGCCGGTCACGCCGAGCAGCACGGGGGAGCGCTCGGCCGTCCCGTAGACGGCGGCGGCGACGGCGCCCAGGCGGGAGCGGGGGTCGTCGACCACGAGGACGGGCAGACCCGTCGCGCGCGCGGCATCGGCGCCCGCGGTGTCGGTCAGCACGGCGGAGGCGCCGCGGGCCACGGCCTGCTCGACGAACTCGGCCCCGTGGCGGTTGACCCCGGGCAGGGCGACGAAGAGGTCGCCGGGCTCGACGTCGGAGGCGATCAGCGTCACTCCGCTGATCTCGGCCGTCAGGCCGCCCTCGTCGCCGATCTCGAGCGTCCGAGCGAGGGCGGCGAGAGGGACGGAGGGTGCGGTGAGGGGTCGGAGCATGGGGTCCTTCCATCGACGGCTCCGTGGGGGGCCGTGCGGCCGAGGGGGCGGTCGCACACGGAGTCGTGGCTGTCACTCAAGCTAGGGGGTCTGCTTATGTGAATCCTTAGAGGATATGCGCGACCCGCGTGGAGGGGCACGGGTGGACAGAACCGATCGCCGGTGCTTCAGCAGATGCGCAGGAACGGGTCTGTCTAGGCTCGGAGGATGACGTCGAACGAGAACGAGCCGACCGATGGGCGCCCCGTCCGCCGCCGAGCCCTGGTCATCGGGGGTGTGGCCGCCGCGGCGGGCCTGACCGCGCTGGGGGTCGGAGCCGCCATCGGGAACGGAGCGCCGGCGCCCTCGCCGACCCCCTCGACGGCGCCGCCCGCTCCGTCGCCCTCCGCCGCCGCGACCACTTCGGCGCCCACAGCGGAGCCGACCGCCACTCCGACTCCCACACCCACTCCCACCGCCTCCGGGATCGACCTCACCGCGCAGTCCGTCGACGACCCGGCGAGCACCTGGGTCGTCGTCAACAAGCTGCGGACGCTCGCGCCGGTCGACTACGTCCCCGCCGACCTGACCTTCCCCGACGTGCCCTACGTCAACCGGCAGCCGATGCGCCAGGCGACCGCGGACGCCCTCGTCCCGCTCTTCGCCGCCGCCCGCTCCGAGGCCGGCCTCTCGCTGGCGGTGCAGAGCGCCTACCGCTCCTACGACACCCAGGTCAGCGTCTACGCGGGCTGGGTGTCCTCGCGCGGGCAGG
>NZ_PSWD01000052.1:0-5491 GCF_002931705.1 Rathayibacter sp. AY1C5 | reverse complement strand
GGTTAAACAGCGATGGCCACCCATTTCTGGGTGGCCATCGTGAATGGTGTCCGGCGGTGTCCTACTCTCCCACAGGGTCCCCCCTGCAGTACCATCGGCGCTGAGAGTCTTAGCTTCCGGGTTCGGAATGTGACCGGGCGTTTCCCTCTCGCTATGGCCGCCGTAACCCTGGCGACACACGCACCCGAGGGCACATGGTCAAATCTGGGTTACACGCCGTGCGTGTATTCAATTGTTCCGCTCCTCCCGAAGGAGGATGCGGGGTGCCCGTCTTCTGGGAACCACAAAGTGGACGCAAGCAATCTCTGACCACTCCTACCAGCCTTTACAACGGTATGAGTGTAGTGATTATCAAGTTATCGGCTTATTAGTACCGGTCAGCTCCGACAGTCTTTAGTCCTGTCTTCCACATCCGGCCTATCAACCCAGTCGTCTGGCTGGGAGCCTCTCCCCCGAAGGGATGGAAATCTCATCTCGAAGCCGGCTTCCCGCTTAGATGCTTTCAGCGGTTATCCGTTCCGAACGTAGCTAATCAGCGGTGCTCCTGGCGGAACAACTGACACACCAGAGGTTCGTCCATCCCGGTCCTCTCGTACTAGGGATAGATCTTCTCAAATTTCCTGCGCGCGCAGCGGATAGGGACCGAACTGTCTCACGACGTTCTAAACCCAGCTCGCGTACCGCTTTAATGGGCGAACAGCCCAACCCTTGGGACCTACTCCAGCCCCAGGATGCGACGAGCCGACATCGAGGTGCCAAACCATGCCGTCGATATGGACTCTTGGGCAAGATCAGCCTGTTATCCCCGAGGTACCTTTTATCCGTTGAGCGACAGCGCTTCCACAAGCCACTGCCGGATCACTAGTCCCGACTTTCGTCCCTGCTCGACTTGTCAGTCTCACAGTCAAGCTCCCTTGTGCACTTACACTCGCCACCTGATTGCCAACCAGGTTGAGGGAACCTTTGGGCGCCTCCGTTACTCTTTGGGAGGCAACCGCCCCAGTTAAACTACCCATCAGGCACTGTCCCTGAACCCGATTAGGGTCCGAAGTTAGATATCCAGAGTGACCAGAGTGGTATTTCAACAATGACTCCACGAACACTAGCGTGCCCGCTTCAACGTCTCCCACCTATCCTACACAAGCCACACCGAACACCAATACCAAACTATAGTAAAGGTCACGGGGTCTTTCCGTCCTGCTGCGCGTAACGAGCATCTTTACTCGTAATGCAATTTCGCCGAGTTCGCGGTTGAGACAGCTGGGAAGTCGTTACGCCATTCGTGCAGGTCGGAACTTACCCGACAAGGAATTTCGCTACCTTAGGATGGTTATAGTTACCACCGCCGTTTACTGGGGCTTAAATTCTCAGCTTCGCCTTGCGGCTAACCGTTCCTCTTAACCTTCCAGCACCGGGCAGGCGTCAGTCCGTATACATCGTCTTGCGACTTAGCACGGACCTGTGTTTTTAGTAAACAGTCGCTTCCCACTGGTCTCTGCGGCCATCGAACGCTCCCGGAGCAAGTCCGTTCACGCCTCAGGCCCCCCTTCTCCCGAAGTTACGGGGGCATTTTGCCGAGTTCCTTAACCACGATTCTCTCGATCTCCTTAGTATTCTCTACCTGACCACCTGAGTCGGTTTGGGGTACGGGCAGCTAGAACCTCGCGTCGATGCTTTTCTTGGCAGCATAGGATCACCGATTTCGACTTGCGTCTACCCATCAGATCTCAGGCTATATGAACGACGGATTTGCCTATCGTTCGCCCTACATCCTTAGACCGGGACAACCATCGCCCGGCTCGGCTACCTTCCTGCGTCACACCTGTTAATACGCTAAACGCACCAGCACGGGGTCGTACGCTAGGCCCAACGCTTCACCCCGAAGGGATCCATCAAAGGGATTCAGATACTTAGCACTACTGGATTGTCTTGGGCGGTTCTTCGCCGGTACGGGAATATCAACCCGTTGTCCATCGACTACGCCTGTCGGCCTCGCCTTAGGTCCCGACTTACCCAGGGAAGATTAGCTTGACCCTGGAACCCTTGGTCTTCCGGAGGACGGGTTTCTCACCCGTCTTTCGCTACTCATGCCTGCATTCTCACTCGTGTGGCATCCACGGCTGGTTCACACCGCCGCTTCACTCGCCACACGACGCTCTCCTACCCATCAACACGGCTGGACCACGAAGGCCTACCACTAATGTCAATGCCACAACTTCGGTGGCGTGCTTGAGCCCCGTTACATTGTCGGCGCGGAATCACTTGACCAGTGAGCTATTACGCACTCTTTCAAGGGTGGCTGCTTCTAAGCCAACCTCCTGGTTGTCTGTGCAACTCCACATCCTTTCCCACTTAGCACGCGCTTAGGGACCTTAGTTGGTGGTCTGGGTTGTTTCCCTCTCGACTATGAAGCTTATCCCCCACAGTCTCACTGCTGCGCTCTCACTTACCGGCATTCGGAGTTTGGCTGACGTCAGTAAGCTTTTGGGCCCCATCGGCCATCCAGTAGCTCTACCTCCGGCAAGAAACACGCAACGCTGCACCTAAATGCATTTCGGAGAGAACCAGCTATCACGAAGTTTGATTGGCCTTTCACCCCTATCCACAGCTCATCCCCTCCATTTTCAACTGAAGTGGGTTCGGTCCTCCACGACGTCTTACCGTCGCTTCAACCTGGCCATGGATAGATCACTTCGCTTCGGGTCTAGACCCTGCGACTGAATCGCCCTATTCGGACTCGCTTTCGCTACGGCTGCCCCACACGGGTTAACCTCGCCACAGAGCACTAACTCGCAGGCTCATTCTTCAAAAGGCACGCCGTCACCCCTACAAGGAGGCTCCGACGGTTTGTAAGCAAACGGTTTCAGGTACTATTTCACTCCCCTCCCGGGGTACTTTTCACCTTTCCCTCACGGTACTTGTCCGCTATCGGTCATCTGGGAGTATTTAGGCTTATCAGGTGGTCCTGACAGATTCACACGGGATTTCTCGGGCCCCGTGCTACTTGGGATACTCTTCACGCCATAACACCATTTCGACTACGGGGCTCGCACCCGCTCTGGCCAGGCGTTCAAACCTGTTCGTCTATGATGCGCTGTAACGTTCACCGGCCGGCAGACCGGAACGAAAAGTCCCACAACCCCGGCCATGCAACCCCTGCCGGGTATCACACATGACTCGGTTTAGCCTCTTCCGCGTTCGCTCGCCACTACTGACGGAATCACTGTTGTTTTCTCTTCCTGTGGGTACTGAGATGTTTCACTTCCCCACGTTCCCTCTACCCGCCCTATATATTCAGGCGGGAGTCACCAGGTCACCACAAGGGGCCTGGCGGGGTTTCCCCATTCGGAAATCCTCGGATCACAGCTCGTTTATCAGCTCCCCGAGGCTTATCGCAGATTACGACGTCCTTCTTCGGCTCCAGATGCCAAGGCATTCACCGTTTGCTCTTATGAACTTGCTAATCACATGAGTTAAGAAACTACAACTCGAAAAGTTGCAGATCCAATGATTTGCATGACCGCAGCCCGAAAGCCGCGCCATGCGAATCTTGTCGATCCACGACCGAAGCCGTGAATCTAAGATGCTCGCGTCCACTGTGTAGTTCTCAAAATACGGGCGGTATCCCTCTCCCACACACCCAGGCGTGAGAAAAAGATCCGGAGAGTCGACCCCGCCACCCGAAGGCAGCCGGCCCGGTCCCTCAGGACCCAACAGCGTGCATGTACCCGACTCCACCGCCCCGACGCGTTCCCAACCCGAAGGCTGTACTGACGCGAGACGATCTCACCGAGCACCTAGTTCAATGTTCCACCCATGAGCTACCAGCAAAGACATTCGCTTTGATCTGGCGCCTGGAACACCCTGCGGTGTCCAGATGCTCCTTAGAAAGGAGGTGATCCAGCCGCACCTTCCGGTACGGCTACCTTGTTACGACTTAGTCCTAATCACCGATCCCACCTTCGACAGCTCCCTCCTTGCGGTTAGGCCACTGGCTTCGGGTGTTACCGACTTTCATGACTTGACGGGCGGTGTGTACAAGGCCCGGGAACGTATTCACCGCAGCGTTGCTGATCTGCGATTACTAGCGACTCCGACTTCATGAGGTCGAGTTGCAGACCTCAATCCGAACTGAGACCGGCTTTTTGGGATTCGCTCCACCTTACGGTATCGCAGCCCTTTGTACCGGCCATTGTAGCATGCGTGAAGCCCAAGACATAAGGGGCATGATGATTTGACGTCATCCCCACCTTCCTCCGAGTTGACCCCGGCAGTCTCCTATGAGTTCCCACCATGACGTGCTGGCAACATAGAACGAGGGTTGCGCTCGTTGCGGGACTTAACCCAACATCTCACGACACGAGCTGACGACAACCATGCACCACCTGTATACCGACCTTGCGGGGCAACCATTTCTGGAAGTTTCCGGTATATGTCAAGCCTTGGTAAGGTTCTTCGCGTTGCATCGAATTAATCCGCATGCTCCGCCGCTTGTGCGGGCCCCCGTCAATTCCTTTGAGTTTTAGCCTTGCGGCCGTACTCCCCAGGCGGGGAACTTAATGCGTTAGCTGCGACACGGAGACCGTGGAAAGGTCCCCACATCTAGTTCCCAACGTTTACGGCGTGGACTACCAGGGTATCTAATCCTGTTCGCTCCCCACGCTTTCGCTCCTCAGCGTCAGTAACGGCCCAGAGAACTGCCTTCGCCATCGGTGTTCCTCCTGATATCTGCGCATTCCACCGCTACACCAGGAATTCCATTCTCCCCTACCGCACTCTAGTCTGCCCGTACCCACTGCAGGCCCGAGGTTGAGCCTCGGGTTTTCACAGCAGACGCGACAAACCGCCTACGAGCTCTTTACGCCCAATAATTCCGGACAACGCTTGCACCCTACGTATTACCGCGGCTGCTGGCACGTAGTTAGCCGGTGCTTTTTCTGCAGGTACCGTCAAGCCGAAGCCCTTCTTCCCTACTAAAAGAGGTTTACAACCCGAAGGCCGTCATCCCCCACGCGGCGTTGCTGCATCAGGCTTTCGCCCATTGTGCAATATTCCCCACTGCTGCCTCCCGTAGGAGTCTGGGCCGTGTCTCAGTCCCAGTGTGGCCGGTCACCCTCTCAGGCCGGCTACCCGTCGTCGCCTTGGTGAGCCATTACCTCACCAACTAGCTGATAGGCCGCGAGTCCATCCTTGACCGAAAAACTTTCCACCCGCACCCGATGCCGGGGCAGGTCGTATCCGGTATTAGACGCCGTTTCCAGCGCTTATCCCAGAGTCAAGGGCAGGTTACTCACGTGTTACTCACCCGTTCGCCACTAATCCACCCAGCAAGCTGGGCTTCATCGTTCGACTTGCATGTGTTAAGCACGCCGCCAGCGTTCGTCCTGAGCCAGGATCAAACTCTCCGTAAAAAAATTACGACCCCCAACCCCGAAGAGAAGGAGAGTCAAGTTTGACCTCTAGCAAATAAGACATCTCTCCGACCCGAAAG
>NZ_PSWD01000051.1:0-6123 GCF_002931705.1 Rathayibacter sp. AY1C5 | reverse complement strand
AGCCGACGCGAACCAGCCACCGCCGGGCCGCTCTAACCCGCTCCCCTCGAACCCGCCCCGGCTCCGCCGGACGCTCCGCTCCCGCCGTCTCAGGCCGTGAGTCCGCCGAACAGCAGCGACACCGTCATCGCGATGATGACCGAGTCGAAGGCGAACGCGATGACGACGTTCGCGCGCACCAGGCGCCAGCCCTCTCTCGAGCGGATCTCGGCCGAGACCGTGGCCACCGTCGTGGACAGCAGGAGCGCGAGGGTCGCGTCGTCACTGAAGTGCGGCGCCTCCTCGAAGGCGAAGCGCCCCTGCGACCGCCGGGGCGACCGCGACTCGAGGCGCAGGCAGGCCTGTGCGACCGAGAAGACCATCAGCACCCTCGAGCTCGCGACGGCGAGCAGGGCGGCGGCGATAGAAGGGGGCTCGCTGCGGAACTCCGTCCTCTGCGCGATCGCCACCGTGACCGCGATCGCCACCGTGATCACGATCGCCGGCACCGCCGCCGACAGCGTCGTGCTGGTCGCCCCGGTCGCCCCCAGCATCCGCGGGAGGAGGCGCCGCTCTCCGCGCGCCTCCTCCTCGGCGGCGCTCCGCAGCGCCTGCTCGTCGAGGAGCGAGGAGGAGGCGGCGCTCCATCCCACGGGGAGGGCGGTGGAGAGCGGCCGGCCGAGCAGATGGACCGGAACGAGGGTCGCCGTCGCATCGACGGCCCCGTCGCCCGGAGCGAGCGTCCCCGTCGCCAGGACGAGCAGCACCACCACGATCGTGACCAGGAGGCGCACGCACACCCGGAACAGATCCGAGCGGGGTCGTCTGCGCGCGGTCATCGCCGTCCTCCCCGTCAGAGGCCCGGAGCGCGCCTCGAACAATATCCACGCCGTTCCGTCCTGCGGTGTCCCCGTGCACCACCGGGCCATTCGTTGCAACCAACAACAAATCCCCCGCGCACCCGGCAGAATGGACCCATGACCTCACGGAGCAACTGGGCGGGCACCTACGAGTACCGCGCCGCCGCCATCATCGAGCCGGAGTCCGTCGAGGAGGTGCAGCGCCTCGTCCGCGAGAACGAGCGCGTCCGCGCCCTCGGCAGCCGCCACTCCTTCAACTCCCTGCCCGACACCCCCGGCGCACTGCTGCACCTGGGGCACCTGGCCTCCGACCCCGTGATCGACGCCGAGGCGAGCACCGTCACCGTCGGCGGCGCCACCCGCTACGGCGTCGTCGCCGCGCACCTGCACAGCAACGGCTACGCCCTGCACAACATGGGCTCGCTCCCGCACATCTCGGTCGCCGGCGCCATCGCGACCGGCACCCACGGCTCGGGCGACCGCAACGCGAACCTCTCCTCCGCCGTCTCGGCGCTCGAGCTCGTCACCGCCGACGGCTCGCTGCGCACGATCCGCCGCGGGGAGCCGGGCTTCGAGGGCGTCGTCGTCGGCCTCGGCGCCTTCGGCATCGTCACCCGCGTGACCCTCGACATCCAGCCGACCTTCGACGTCCGCCAGGACGCGTTCGTCGACCTGCCCTGGGAGCGCGTGCTCGACGACTTCGACGCGATCACCTCCTCCGCCTACAGCGTCAGCCTCATGACCCACTGGTCCTCGCCGACGGTGGAGCAGCTGTGGCTGAAGACCAAGGTGGCGGCGGGATCCGTCGCCGACGTCGACGCGACGCACCTGGGCGCGGTCGCCGCCTCCGCGAGCCTCTTCGCCGTCTCGGAGGGTGTCGACTCCAACCTGAACCCGTTCGGCGGCTCCGTCGGACCGTGGTCCGAGCGCCTGCCGCACTTCCGCCTCGACCGCGAGCCGAGCGCGGGCGACGAGATCCAGAGCGAGTACATGGTGCCGCGCGCGAACGTCCGCGAGGCGATCGTGGCGCTGCGCGCGATCGGCGAGCGGATCGACGACGTCCTGCTCATCACGGAGCTGCGGACCATGGCGGGCGACGACCAGTGGCTCTCCCCCGCCGGAGGCCGCGACAGCGTCGGCGTGCACTTCACCTTCAAGAAGGACCGCGCCGGCGTCGACGCCGTGCTCCCCGCCGTCGAGGGAGCGCTGCTGCCGCTCGGCGCCCGGCCGCACTGGGGCAAGCACTTCCTCGCCGGAGCCGACGAGATCGCGCCGCTCTACCCGCACCTCGAGGAGTGGCGCACCCTCCGCTCCGAGTGGGACCCCTCGGGCCGCTTCGCGAGCGACTTCCTCCGCGACCGCCTGCTCGGCTGAGCGGCACCCGCCCCGCGGGACCAGGCAGGTTCCGCGGGACGGGGCTCACCGGACGCAGCACAGGACGGGGCTCACAGGACGCAGCTCGCGGGACGCGGCTCTCGGAACGCCGCTCAGAACAGGCGTGCCGCGTCGGCGGGCTCGACGAGGTCGCGCACCAGCGCCGGGATCCGCTTCCGGAACGGGAAGAACCCCCGCGACGCCGACGGCCACGCCGCACCGTCCCAGCGGCGGCGCACGGTGACGAGCGCGACCCCCTCGTCGGCGAGAGCCGAGCGGAGCGCCTCCACCCGCTCGCCGACGGGCCCGACCGGCGCGTACGGAACGACCACGGTGTCGATCCGCTCGGAGACCGCCCAGTCGACGACCGTCGCGGCACGCGCGTCCGCCAGCACCCGCGCCGGCCGACCGCTGGAGTCGGAAGTGCGCTCGGCGGCGTCGGCGAGCGCCGCGGCGGTGAAGGCGGCGACCGCGTCGGAGACTCCGGACGGCGAGCGCCCGCCCGCGTCCCCGGCGACGGCGCACGCGACGAGGCGCTCGGCCAGACCCGGCTGCTCGGCGAGCAGGCTCTCCGCCTCGAGGTCCTCCTCGTGCAGCAGGAGGCCGGGGCGGGCGCCGACGGTCCCCACAACGTCGTCCTGCTCGAGCGGTGCCCGCGGCGGGAAGGGCTCCTCCGTCAGCGCGGGGGCTGTGGTGGCGAGGCCGCTCGGCGAGAAGCGCCCCTCCGTGTAGCGGGCGATGTTGGACGCGGAGGCGAGGTAGGTCTTGCCCGGAGTCTGCAGGCCGGCGACCCATCGCCACGACAGGGTGTTGGACGCGGCGTCGCCGTCGAGCAGGTGCCGGTAGAAGAAGTCGGCGCCGAGCTGCCAGGGCAGTCCGAGGGTGAAGATCCAGATGCTCGCGAACCACATGCGGGTGTGGTTGTGGAGGTACCCGGTCTCGACGAGCTCGCTCACCCACGCGTCCATCGCGTCGATGCCGCTGTGTCCGCCGATCGCGTCGAGGTACCCGGGCGGAGGATCGCCCGCGGAGGAGTCCGCCACCTCGCGGCGGTAGCGGCGCCAGACGTCCGGGTTCTGCTCGAGCCAGCCCTTCCAGTAGGTGCGCCAGAACACCTCCTGGACGAACTTCTCCGCGGCGGTCAGGCGGTGCCGCGCGAGGACCGCGGCGACGACCTCCCGCTCGGTGACGAGGCGGTGGCGGAGGTAGGGCGAGAGTCCGGAGACGTTGTCCCGGGACGGTCCGAGGTCGTGGTTGCGGTCGCGGGCGTAGGCGGAGCCGGCGCGGGCGACGAAGTCGTCGAGCGCCTCGAGACCGGCGGCTCTGGTCGGGATGAACATCGCCCCATCATCGGCGTCGGCCCGGTGAGAACACCGGCAGCGGCCTCCCGAGTGCGCTCCGGGGACGGAGGCGCCCGCCGAGCGCTCGTCAACGGGGTGACCGGCGCCTCCGACCCGACGTAGCGTCGGAGGACGAGAGGGAGGCCGCCATGCCCCGCGAGGAACAGATCCCGTCCACCATCGAGCGCTCCGACGAGCACGCGCAGAAGCTCTGGTCGGCCGCGCACGACTCGGCCGTCGACAGCTACGGCGACGGTGAGCGCGCCCACCGCACGGCCTTCGCCGCGCTGAAGCACGAGTACGAGAAGGTCGGCGACCACTGGGAGCGCAAGGCCGAGAGCGGCCCCTCCGACTCCCGCGCCGAGGGCCACGGCCGCTCCCCCGGGGGCGAGACGGCGGGCGGAGTGGACGCGAACGCGACCAAGGCGCACCTGATGGACCTCGCCAAGCGCCTGGACGTCTCCGGCCGCTCGCGCATGACGAAGGCGGAGCTCGTCGAGGCCCTGCAGAAGGAGAGCACCCGCCGGACGCGCGACGCGCGGTGAGGGCGCCGGCGGGGCCGGGGACAGCCGCCTCGCCGAGCCCCGGCCCGCTCAGTCCAGCGCGTCCCTGATGGCCGCCATGCCCAGCTCCAGCTCGGCGAAGGTGGTCGACAGGGGCGAGAGGCCGATCCGGATGCCGTCGGGTCGGCGGAAGTCCGGCACGACCCCCTCCGCCTGCAGCCGCGGGATCAGGCCGGCGAACGACTCGTGCGCGATCGTCACGTGCGAGCCGCGTCGGGCGGGGTCGAGCGGAGTCGCCACCCGCACCCCGCGCGGCACCAGCCACGCGTCGGCCAGCTCCAGCGCGTACGCCGTCATCGCCTCCGATTTCGCGCGCACCGCGGGCATGCCGACCGAGGCGATCAGCGCCATCATGTCCTGCATCGCGAGCATCCCCGTGATCGGCGGGGTGCCGCTGAGGAAGCGCCGCATCCCCTCGGCCGGACGGTAGCCGGGTCCCATCTCGAACATGTCGGCGACGCCCATCCAGCCCTGCACCGGCTGCGCGAGCGAGCCCTGGTGCCGCGACGCGACGTACGCCCACGCGGGCGCCCCCGGGCCTCCGTTCAGGTACTTGTAGGAGCAGCCGACCGCGAGGTCCGCGCCCCACGCGTCGAGCTCGAGCGGCACCGAGCCGACGGAGTGGGAGGCGTCCCAGAGCACGAGCGCGCCGGCCTCGTGCGCCTGGGCGGTGATCGCCGCGGCGTCGGCGAGGAACCCCGAGCGGTAGGCGACGTGGCTGAGCAGCACCAGTGCCGTCCGCTCGCCGAGCGCCGGGGCGAGGTCGTCGGGGCCGACGCCGCTCCCGGGGTCGGAGTCGATCCAGCGGAGCGTGCTGCCGGTCTCGGCCGCGATGCCCTCCAGCACGTACCGGTCGGTGGGGAAGTTGTCGGTGTCCACGACGATCTCGTCGCGCCCCTGCTCCGCCTGGCGGGCGATCGCCGCGCGGGCGAGCTTGTAGAGCAGGACGGTCGTGGAGTCGGCGACGACCGTCTGCCCGGCCGCGGCTCCCAGCACCGCGGAGCCGAGGGCGTCGCCGACCTCGAGCGGCATGTCGAGCCAGCCCTCCTCCCAGCCGCGGATGAGGCGTCCGCCCCACTCCTCCTCCGCGAACCGCGCGAGCCGGGCGACGCTCGCGCGCAGCGGCCGGCCGAGCGAGTTGCCGTCGAGGTAGGAGCGGACCTCGGGGGTGCGGACGAACAGCTCGGGGCAGTGCGCGAGCGGGTCCTTGGCGTCGAGCGGATGCATGCCCTCACCCTAGGTCGCGGGTGCCGGGCGCGACGCGTGCCGCCGGGGCCCCGGATGCGTGCCGCCGGGGGCCCTGACGGGTGCCGCCGGGGCCCCTGACGCCGCTCGGACGCCGCCCACCGTCCAGAAGTCGTCGCACTCGGCCGCGACTGCGACGACTCCCGAGCACTCGCGAGCCCTCACCCGGAGCCCCTCCCCCCCCCACTGTCCAGAACTTGTCGCACTCGGCGTCGCCTGCGACAACTCTTGAGCACTCGCAAGCCCTCACCCCGGAGCCTCCCCCACTGTCCAGAAGTCGTCGCACTCGGCGTCGACTGCGACAACTCCTAAGCACTCGCGAGCGCTCACCCGGAGCCCCTCCCCCCACTGTCCAGAAGTCGTCGCACTCGGCGTCGACTGCGACAACTCCTGAGCGCTCGCGGACCCGCGCACTCGCGCCGGTCGCCACTGCTCCGAAGTCGCCGTGCTCGCGCTCCAGTACGGCCGCTTCCGCGTGGTCGCGGAGCCGCCGGGCCTGTCCCAGCGGTCGTCGCCGAGTGCGCAGAAGTCGTCGCACTCGAGCTCGAGTGCGACAACTCCTGGACAGTCGCGGGAGCCGGAGGAGAACGGAGCGGGAGCCGGAGGAGAACGGAGCGGGAGCCGGAGGAGAACGGAGCGGGAGCCGGAGGAGAACGGACCTCGAGTCGGCGAGCGCCCCCGCACCCGCGAGCACGGCCGCGCACCTGGGAAGTCAACGGGCGGACGCCGCCCCCCGCCCCGCCTAGCCTCCGAGGACGGCCC
>NZ_PSWD01000050.1:0-6807 GCF_002931705.1 Rathayibacter sp. AY1C5 | reverse complement strand
GGGCGGGTGCGGGGGCGTGGAGGTGCTCGACGTCGTCCTCGTGCTCGTGCTCGTGGGCGTCCTCCTCGGCGCCCGGCACGACCGCGAACGCCGCGATCAGCAGCACTCCGGCGATCACCGCGAGCACCACCGAGAACTCGAAGTAGCGGGGGTGGATGTAGAGGCCGAGCCGACCGGTCGCCGCGAGCCACAGGGTCGAGACGACGCCGATCAGGCTGAGGACGACGCCCTTCCAGCGGGCGAGGAGGCGCTCAGAGCGCATAGTTCACCGCCAGTCCCAGCACGGCCGCGCCGAGGGCGACCAGCACGGTGACGCGCACCAGCGTCGCGGCCGAGAACGTGGTGCGCAGCAGCGCGAGCATCTTGACGTCGATCATCGGACCGAAGACGAGGAACGCGATGATGCCTCCCGGCAGGAACGTGGAGCCGAACGAGAGCACGAAGAACGCGTCGACGTTCGAGCAGATCGAGATGACGAAGGCGAGCACCATCAGCGCCAGCACCGACCAGAGCGGGTCGCCGCCGAGCGTGGTCAGTACATCGCGCGAGACGCCGACCTGGATCAGCCCCGCGATGGCGGCGCCGACGAACAGCGCCGGCATCATCGCCCCGGTCTCCTCGGCGAACAGCAGCACGCTGCGCCGGGAGCGGTCGCGGAGGGAGCGGGACGGCCGCTCGCCCGCCTCGCACGCCGCGCGGAAGCGGTCGGTGAGCAGGCTCATCGGCTCGGAGTGGCGGCTGAAGATCCAGCCGACGAGGTTCGCGATCGCGAAGCCGCCGACGATGCGCCAGACGAGGATCCCGTCGGCCCAGCCGAAGGCCTGGTAGGTCGTGACGATGGTGATCGGATTCACGATCGGCGCGGCGAGGAGGAACGTCATCGACTCCGACACCGAGAGGCCCTTGACGATCAGCCCGCGCGCGAGCGGCACGTTGCCGCACTCGCAGACCGGGAGGAGCACGCCGAGCAGCGAGATCACGAGGCGCCGCGGGAGCGCCCGCTTCGGCAGGATCCTCAGCAGCACGGTCTCGGGCACCCACAGCTGCACCGCGATCGAGAGGACGATGCCGAGGAACACGAACGGCAGCGACTCGATGACGACGCTGATCGAGAGGGTGAGGAAGTCGCGCACCGCGTCCGAGAGGGCGTCGCCCGCCGCGTCCGGGGCGAGCAGGCGCGTCGCCACGAGGACGGCGACCAGGGCGAGCCCGAGGAGCGGCCCGCGCCGCGACCGCCGGGCGCCCGGGGACGCGCGGGTCGGGGCGGCGAGCGCGGATTCGGGGGACATCCCGACCCATCGTAGGCGGGGGTCCTGCGCGGGCCGGCGCGGGGCGCGGCTGCGACGTCCCCGGCGAGTGTGAGCCCGGCCCCGCGAGGTCCGGCCGACCGCGAGTGTCCGATGGTCGTCGCGCTCGCGCTCGAGTGCGACGACTTCTGGACACTCGGTGCGAGGGCGGGCGCCGAGGTTCGCGGGAGGCGGGCGCGGCACTCGCGCAGCGGCCCTCCGGGTGCAGGATGAGCGCATGCCCGCCTCCCCCGCGCACCCCCTCCGCGTGCGGATGCAGCCGCGCGCGATCGACGAGGCGCACCGCGTCTCGAGTCCGCTCGAGCTGCTCGTCGACCTGACCTTCGTCGTCGCGATCGCGCAGATCGCCCAGCAGCTCGCCCACGCGACCGAGGAGGGGCACCTCGCCGAGGGGCTCCTCCCCTTCGGCATGGTGTTCTTCGCGATCTGGTGGGCGTGGATGAACTTCACCTGGTTCGCCTCCGGGTACGACACCGACGACGTGCCCTACCGGCTGCTGACCCTCGCCCAGATGGGCGGCGTCCTGGTGCTCGCGGCGGGAGTGCCGGCCGGCTTCGAGGACGGCGACTACCGGGCGATCACCATCGGCTACGCGATCATGCGGTTCGCGCTGGTGAGCCAGTGGATCCGCGTCGCCGTGTCCACTCCGGAGCACCGCACCTCCGCCGTGCGCAACGCCGTCGGCTTCTCGATCGTGCAGGTCGGCTGGCTGCTGCGGCTGCTCCTGCCCGAGGAGGTCGGGGTGGTGAGCTTCCTGCTCCTGGTCGCCTGCGAGCTGGCGGTGCCCCTCTGGGCGCAGCGGGCGGGCGACGCGAACTGGCATCCGCACCACGTCGCCGAGCGGTACGGGCTGTTCACGATCATCCTGCTCGGCGAGGGCGTCCTCGCGGCGGTGATGGGCGTGCAGCGGGCGGTGACGGAGGCGGGCGTCAGCGCCTCGCTCGTGCTGGTCGCGGCCTGCGGGCTGGTGATCGTGTTCGCGCTGTGGTGGCTGTCGTTCTCGCATCCCTCCGGCGAGCTGCTGGAGCGGCGGCGCGGCCTCTCCTACCGCTGGGGCTACGCGCACTTCGCGGCGTTCGCGGCCCTCGCGGCGCTGGGGTCCGGGCTGGAGGCGGCCGTCGCTGCGACCGCGGGCCACCTCGAGGCGTCCGACACGGTGATCGGCGCGGCCGTCGCGGTGCCGGTCGCGGTCTTCGTCCTGACCCTGTGGGCGGTGCACGCGCCGCTCGGCGAGCACCAGCCGATGCCCGCGCGGCTGGCGCTCCCCGGTGTCGCGCTGGCGCTCGCGACTCCGCTCGTGGCGGGGGCGCTCGGCGTGGGCGGTGTGCTGGTCGCGCTGGCCGCGGTGTCGGCGGGGCTGATCGCCGCGGTGGTGGGGCGCGGGCGCACCGCGGAGTGACGGGGTCGGCGGGCGAGGCGCGTCGCCGTCCCGAGAGGCGCGTCCGTCACCTCGAGACACCGCCCTCGTCGGCGAGACGCCGGCCTGGCGGCGGTGTCCGAGCGGGAGCGGAACGCCTCGACGAGCGCACCGCGGCGGCGGCTACCCCCGTCGCGGCAGCGGCTCCGGGCGGCGGGGCACCCAGCAGCGGACGCGCGAGCGGTAGCGCTCGAAGTCGGCTCCGAAGCGGGCGGCGAGGTCCGCCTCCTCCAGCGGGCGCACGGCCTGGTTCCAGACGACGGCGCCGAGGAGCGCGTACAGCACGACCAGCCACGACGAGAGCAGCAGCCCGACCGCCGCTCCCTGCACGATGCCGGCGACCGCCATCGGGTTGCGGACCCAGCGGTAGGGGCCGGCGATCACCAGCCGGTTGGTCATCGCGATCGGCAGCGGCGTGCCGTCGCCGAGGAGCGACATCGTGAGCCCCGACCAGATCCCGAGCGCGCTCGCCGCGACCAGCAGCAGGACGCCGACGCCGACGACCGCGGGCGGCGCCGCTCCGAGGCTCACGCCCCAGCGCTCCTCCAGCGCGGCGATCACCAGCGGGACGACGACCAGCGCGCCTCCCCAGAACACCGCGATCTGCCCGAGGGTCGCGGCGAGGTGCGATCCGGGCCGGCGGCCCGCGGTCGCGACGCGGAAGGAGAAGGGACCGGAGGCGATCCAGCGCGTGGGCACCCGGCCGAGCAGGAGCAGGCACGCCGCGACGACGGAGCCGCCCGCCGCGGCGAGCATCGCGACGACGCCCCAGCCCGCCTCCCCCGTCAGGGTGGCCCAGACGGCCAGGGCGACCGCGACGAGGAGCGTCCAGGCCGACGCGGTGACGGCCGCCCAGCGGATCCCGGCCGCGGCCAGAGCGGAGGCGCCGACGAACAGCGGGAGGTCGAGAGCCGCGACAGGGACGGGATCGAGGCTGCCGAGCGTCGCGATCCGCACCGCGGGGACGAGCGCCACGGCGACCCACCAGGCCGCGCCGCCGAGGGCCTGCACGGCGAAGTAGAGGCGTCCCCAGGGCATGGCTGCACGGTACTTCATAGCTGAACCCAAGGAACGACCCAGGGCGTTGACGGGCTCGGCGCCCTAGGCTCGGAACCAGTTCCCGCCGCCTCCACGAGAAGCGGCCCACCACGACGCCAAGGACGACGCCGATGAACCGCACGACCGTGATCACCGCACTCGCCTGCGGGCTCCTCCTCACCGCCGCCGCAGCCACTCCCGCTGTCGCCGCGACCTCGGACACCGCCGGGGACTCCACCCGCTCCGTCGACGAGTTCGGCGTTCTCGCCGCGACCGACGGCGACACGCTGCTGATCAACGGGCGCGCCTTCCTCCTCGAGTAGGTCCTCCCCGCCGGGCACGGCCGCGAGGACGCCACTCGCGGCGCCGGCCTCCTGATCCGCCGCTGCGTCGACGTCGACGCCGCCGCGGCCGTATTCCTGGTGACGACGGTGCACGGCTTCTCCGGGCCCGAGATCCTGCCCGCCTACCGCGAGGCGCTGCGGCACCCGCGCACCGAGCACCTGGTGTCGATCTCGGACAGCGACCGCTCCCCCGAGCTCGACTACGCGGCGACGGTGCACCACGGGATCGACGTGGACGGCTTCCCCGCCGGATCCGGAGGAGAGGACCTCGTGATCCTCGGCCGGATCCACCCCGACAAGGGCACGGCGGAGGCGGTCCGGATCGCCGCCGCGGCCGGGCGGCGACTCGTGATCTGCGGCATCGTCCAGGACGAGCGCTACTGGCGCGAGGAGGTCGAGCCGCTCGTCGACGGGACTCGCGTCGTCTACCGCGGCTCGGTCGGGCCGGAGGAGCGCGCCCTCGTGCTCGGCGGGGCGCTCGCGCTCCTGCATCCGATCGGCTTCGACGAGCCGTTCGGCCTCTCCGTCGTCGAGGCGATGGCGTGCGGGACGCCGGTGATCGCGTACCGCCGCGGATCCATGGCCGAGATCATCGACGAGGGCGTCACCGGGTTCGCGGTGTCGTCACGGGAGGAGGCGGTCGCCGCGGTCGAGCGGGTCGGGCTCCTCGACCGCGCGGCCGTGCGAGAGACGGCGCGCCGCCGCTTCGCGGTGGATCGGATGGTCGACGAGTACCTGGTGGTGTACGCGGGAGTGCTGGGGCGCTGACGCCGGGCGGGGTGCGCGGCGTCGTGACGGGGACCGGGCGCGTGCCGGGCTCGCGTGGTTCCGCTGACGCCGGGAGTCCTGCCCCGCGCTGACAGCTTTTCTCGCGTGGATCCCGGGACCGCCGTAACGAGTGACGGAGCAATCCTTCGTGAGCCGACAGTCATCTTCCGCCCGCGCCGTGGCCCACTTCTCCTCCGATCCGAGCACATGGTGGGATGAGCATCATGTGTTCCCAGAGGAGCGCGATCGAACCGACAGGAGCCGACTATGGACGACGACATTCAGCTGATCGAGGACGCTGACGGCATAGCCGTGATCGGAGAGCCTTCGGCTGTGGACCGATTTCTGCATTCGGAGGGTCTCGAATCGAAGGACCTTGGACTCGAGCGCCTCCGACCGGCAGCCGGCGCGGCGGCGGGCGTAGTGCAGGCAGCGGCCGCGATCTCGGCCGGTTCCGGTCGATGGGTGAAACTGACCGAGCAATCCGCCACTGCGCTGCGGAAGCACGGCCACATGGTGAACTCCAAGAGCGGACTCGCGATGGGTGTCGTGCAGGGCAAGGACGGCCGGATCAAGAGCATCGTCCAGTTCGCGCAGACCGGCCCCGGGGCGCTCCTGACCAACCCGGCAGCGTTGTCGAGCGTGGCGGGGATGATGGCGCAAGCTTCCATGCAGCAGTCGATCGACGAGATAAACGACTATCTCGCGACGATCGACGAGAAGGTGGACGATCTTCTCCGCAACCAGAAGGACGCCGTACTGGCCGACATGATCGGCGTCGACCTCGTGATCGAGGAGGCGATGACCATTCGCGAGCGGACTCGTCGGGTGTCCGAGGTCACGTGGTCTAAAGTGCAGTCGACCACTTTGACCCTCGCACGCACTCAGGCCTACGCCCTGCGACAGCTCGACGCCCTGGCCGAGAAGCTCGAGCGGACGACGAAACTGGGAGACATCGCGAAGGCGACCCGGGAGGCCGAGCCGAAGGTCCGCGAGTGGCTCGCCGTGCTCGCCCGATGCATACAGCTGCAGGAATCGACCGCGATTCTCGAGATCGATCGAGTCCTGGATTCGGCTGCGGACGATCTCGATGAGCACCGCATCGGCCTGCAGACTGCTCGGAAGAACCGGCTCGACACGATCGCTCGCAGCACGGAGCGCCTGATCGCTCGTATGGACTCGGCTGCGGGCAGTGCAAATGCGCGAGTTCTGTTGAATCCGCTCGGCGCCCGTGCTGTTGTCGAATCGAGCGACCGCCTCGCGAGCGGTGTGGTCGACTTCCACCTCCACGTCGGCCTTGAACGTCTCCGCGACTCGATGAAGGCCAGGGGCTGGTTCGCCGCTGTGGCCGACGCCCGCGACAAGGTCCTCGAGACGGGCGCTGAAGGATTCGATGCAGCCCGTCGCTTCGGCGACGAGGCGGTGACTCGTGGCCGAGCAGCGACAGACGACCTCTCCATCCGCCTCGCAGAAGGCGCCTTGCGTCGTCGCGCGAATGGATCGCAGGGCGAAGACGATGCGGCTCAGACCGCGCCTTTCGACGCGCCGTCGCAAAGGAGCGACCCAGCCGAGCGGGACGAGTGACCACGGATGGGGGCTACCCCGCTCGACCCGGTCGTTCTAGGGGGGACAGGCGAGCGGGGTCGACGTCGTCGTGTCGAGACCATCTCGCGTCACCGCGTCGAGCCGGTGCGGATCGATGTCACGAGGCCGCCGGGCGAGATGCTCGCTCAGCTGGCCCGCATCGGGCGAGCGGCTGCCTGGCGGGCACGAAGCGAAACTTCTTCCGCGCTCTGACCGAGGTACCCCGTCACCGGGCTGGTCTCTCCATCGATCGACTCAACCCCGTCGGCCCCCGCCCGGCGTCAGCGCCCCAGCACTCCCGCGTACACCACCAGGTACTCGTCGACCATCCGATCCACCGCGAAGCGGC